>CAYGPA010000077.1:8654-14441 GCA_964351535.1 uncultured Planctomycetaceae bacterium | reverse complement strand
AGAGCGGCAACGACCCGCTGCTGACCGTCGGCCAGCAGGTCAACGCCCAGTACCGCGGTCGCGATGCCGCCCTCGGTGATGGTTTCGGCGACAGCCTGACCAACGGCGTCGAGTTCGTCGTCAGCCCCTGAAGCCTGACGTCGAGCCCTGAGCTCATGGCGGGGCCGTCCCTCGGGGGCGGCCCCGCCTCTTTTTCGTACGGGTTCCGCACAACCGCGAAAAACGTCCGCGCGAGGCGCGCCGGGCTGCGCCCTCATTCCGGCGAGCCCCCGGGTCAAGATGCGCCGGTCGGGCTACACTTCGGGTTCCCCACGCGCACTCCCCGTACGGCTCTACCGGACGGGCGCATTCACCCGCGAACTCGGAACTACCCTACATGAAGAAGCTCCTTGCCCTCTCCGTGGCGCTCGCCACGGGCCTGCCCGCAGCGGCCCAGTCCAACACGGTGCCCGGGCTGAACGTCGAGCTCGGCATCCTTGGCGGCATCTCCGCCCTGGGCCGGACCGGCACCTTCCCCACCGGCCTCAACGGGCTGTCGATGTCCACGACGTCGTGCAACAACGGAACCGTCGACGTCAACTGGTTCCAGGCCATGAACGAGGACCACCCGTTCATCGCCTTCCTGGTGGTTCGCGAGTCCAACGGCCGCTTCCAGCAGATCTCGGATCGCAGCTGGCTGAAGCACGGGTTCTTCGCCCTCTCCAGCAGCCAGTGCACGCCTTGCCAGAACCCGAGCAACGGCACCTTTCTCGGGGTCGGCTGCTCCGACACGTACGGGATCGGCACCAACGGCAGTCGCTTCGACCTCGGCCCGCCCGAGGAGATCAACCCCTGGACCGGCTCCTGGAACGCGTTCTGCTCGTTCTTCGACGACCCGAACGACTCGGGCAACTGCGACGGGGGCCGCAGCTACAACGGCAACGAGCCCAACGGCGTCAACCACCGCGTCGAGGTCTCCGACGAGGACCTGATGGCCCCGGGCCTCTTCTACTACGGCGCGCACTACGTCATCGCCCGTGAGGCCGAAGCCAACCGCAGCGACAACATCGGCAGCAAGCGGATGACGCCTTCGTGGAACGGCAACTCCTGGAGCATCGCCTCCAGCGGCAACGTCCAGCACGGCCCGATCCTGGACCGCTGGTTCGGCGCCACGGTCTCCAGCGCGCTCCCCGCCGACGACGGCCGGGTCTACCTCGGTGCCCGCGCGACCGACAACGGCGACGGCACCTGGCACTACGAGTACGCCCTGTACAACCGGGACAACAGCCGCGGCACGACGCGGCTGCGCCTGCCCGTCTCGCCGGGAGCCAACATCTCGAACGTCGGGACGCAGGACATCGACGACGACCCGTTCAACAACTGGCTCTTCGACCAGAGCCCCGGCGAGATCTCCTGGTCGACGAACTTCGCGAACAACCGTCAGCCCTGGAACACGATCTACAACTTCTTCTTCGACGCGGACGTGCCTCCGGCCTCGAACCAGGGCGTGACGATCGGCTTCTACGCCCCGGGCGGCCTGGGTGAGCAGGTTGTGACCTCCAACATCGCTCCGCTCGATCCGACGGCGGTCTCCTACTGCCAGGGCAAGCTGAACTCGCTCGGCTGCGTGCCGTTCATCTCGAGTACGGGCGGGGCCAGCGCCACCGCCACGACGCCCTTCGCCGTTTCGGCGTCCGACGTCGTCCCGAACGAGGCTGGCTTCTTGCTCTACAGCGTGAGCGGTCGGCTCAACCTGAACTTCCACAACGGCAAGCTCTGCGTGAAGGCGCCGATCGAGCGCCTGCTGCCGCCGAAGAACTCGGGTAGCTCGGGCGGTCCGCCGTGCTCCGGCGAGCTCTCGACCAACTTCAACAACCGCATCCAGAGCGGCGTCGACCCGGCTCTGCTTCCGGGTCAGCGCGTCAACGTGCAGTGGCGCTTCCGGGATCCGGCGCTGAACGACGGTTTCAACGACGGCCTGAGCGACGCCCTGGAATTCTTCATCGCTCCCTGAGCAACCAAGGCCGGCTTCCAGGCTCACCTCCAGTGACCCCACCGAGCGTGGCGGCACAGCCGCCCCGCTCGCGTTGTAATGGCTCTGGCGCGGCATGGCCGCCCCGCTCGCGTTGTATGGGCCACGGGGGGCACGGCGCTCTTCCGATTCAGGCGCACGGGACGCTCGGGCAGCGGGGTGACGCCCAGCGGGCGCCACCCCTTCCTCTCTCTTCCAGCTGCTCGGGTGCTCCCGGTCCCTACGGGCAGACGTCGTTGGGCAGACGCGGGGTCCCCGTGTCCGGGTTGGCGCCTCCGATGAGCGTGACCGAGTGGCACCAGTTCAGCGGGTCGTCGTTCGCGATGGCGTTCTCCATGCCCGGACTCAGGCTGATGGACATGCCGGCCGAGTCAGGCCACAGCACGCCGTCGTCGTAGTCGACGCGGTCCATCACCTGGCCGCTGGGGTGGGTCAGCACGATCGCGTCGGCGCCGTTGGCCAGCGTGAAGCCGCTGTAGCCGTACCGGACCGGCACGCCGCCGTTGGTGGTGACGTCGGTGTTGTTGCCGATGACGAGGTACTTGCCGGGCCGCACGAACAGGCCGAAGCCGCTGTTCGAGATCGTGTGGCTGTTCGAGCCGTTGTCCGAGAGCGTCATGCCCTCGAGGTTCACGCGCCCGGGCCCGGGGTTGTGGAACTCGATCCACTCGCCGCTGGTGTCCGACACGAAGGAGGGGTCCTTCATGAACTCGGTGACCAGCACGCTGCCGCGCTGGAAGCCCGTGGGGCCCGCGACGGACGGGTTCAGCTCCACGCGTGTGGATCCGCGTACGCGCCCACCGGAGCCGCTCCAGACGACCAGCGCCGAGGCATTCTCCCAGACGAGCGCGTCCCCGAGCCCGATGCGCGCCGCACCGGTCCCATCGAGCGTCACCGGGACCGTGAAAGAGGGCCGGTCGCGGAGCGCGGGTTCTTCGCCCGCGCGGGCCACGAGCACCAGGGCGGTCTGCCAGGGCCGGCCGCCCGCGAGAGCGAGCTCGAGCTCCGCGCCCGAACCGAGCTCCGCGCGCCGTTCGACCCGGGCCTCGATGCGGGCCTCGAGCTCGCCTTCCAGCGCCTCGGGCCCGGGGTCCTGGGGCGTCACGGACGGGGTCTGCGGCCCTTCCGCGCCCCGCGCGTCGGCAGCCTCTTCGTCCTGAGCGACCGCGGGGCCCGCCAGCGCGGCCGCGGCGAGTACCGCCACCGCCGCGCGCCAGCCGCGCTTGCCTTCGTTCCGTCGTCCATTGCACATGACCATTGCAGGAGTCTCCTCGATACGAGTTGTCTTCTTCGAATAGGCCGGGAGGCCCGGCTGCACCGCGACGCGGCACGTACGGAGGACGGGGGCAACTCCGAGCGGTTGCAGATCGAGCCCGCTCTTTTTCGGTAGGCTGAGGCCACCGCAACCCGAACACCTTCATGAAGCTCCCCCTGAAGCTGCTCCTCGCCCTCGTCGTCCTCGTGCTCCTCTTCGTCGTGGGCGGCCCCCGCCTCCTCGCCGGCCTGGTGAAGACCGCGGTCTCCCGGGGCGGCGAGTACGCCCTGGGAACCGAGACGGAGCTCGCCTCCGCCGACGTCGGCCTCCACGGCGTGGGCCTGCAGGGTCTGCGCGTCGCGAATCCGACCGGCTTCGACGCCCCGAGCTTCCTCGAGCTCGAGGAGGCGCGCCTCGAGGTCGAACTGGCCTCGCTGCGCTCCGAGACCGTCGTCGCGCCGCTCTTCTCCCTCCAGGGCGTCGACCTCTACCTGGAGCGCAACGAGGGCCAGACCAACTACGGCGCGCTGCTGGAGCGCCTCCGGCAGCTCGGCGGCCCCGGCGACGAGGCCCCACAGGAAGGTGGCAGCGGCAAGTCCTTCCGGATCGACAAGGTGCGCGTGAGCGACGTCACCGCCCACCTGGACCTGCTCCCGGTCGGCGGAGAGCACAGCCGCGTGCAGCTCCAGCTACCGGTCCTCGAGCTCGACGACGTCGGCTCGGACGGCGGCGCGTCGATCGAGCAGCTCTTCCGTCAGATCGTCGAGGCCGCGCTGCAGAGCACGCTCGAGGTCGGCGGGGACAAGATCCCCGCGGAGCTCCTCACCGACCTGCGCGGCGAGCTCGACCGCCTGCAGCAGGCGCTGGACGCCGAGCTGCAGCAGACGCGCGAGGAGCTCGAGGAGAAGGCCAAGGGCGCCCTGGACGAGCTCGGTGACGAGCTCGGCGAGGGTCTCGACGAGCTGGGCGACAAGCTCGGCGGCGGGCTGAAGCGCTGACGGTCAGCCGTCGCAGTCCGCGGCCGGCTCGAACTCCTCGTCCTCGCCGGCCTCGGCGTAGCCCAGGGCCCCCAGCCGCGCGGCGGTGTCGTCAGCCGCGTCGTCGTTGGCGATCTCCTCGCGCAGGCGTGCCTTGCTCGAATCCTGGAAGTCCGACGGCAGCGGCCGCGCGGAGGCGCGGAAGTCCGCCAGCACGCCCGCCAGCTCCCCCACCAGATCGCGGGCTCGCTCGGGCTCGGCGAGCAGCAGGTCGCGCTGCTCCCCGGGATCGCCGCGCAGGTCGTAGAGCTCCTGCAGCGGCATGTACGCCGTGTCGATGTACTTGTGGTCGGCCGAGCGCACCGCGTGGGCCTTGCAGGCGTTGCGCCAGCTCCCCGCGCCGCGCTCGACGCGGGCTCCGGGCTGCGTTCCGATCGCGAAGACGTGCTCGCGCGCGAGGCGGCCGCCCTCGAGCAGCGGGAGCAGGCTGAGGCCGTCGACGCGCGGGCCCTCCGGCAGATCGAGCAGCTCGAGGATCGTCGGCACGATGTCGATGGTCGACACCACCTGCGCGACGCGCCGTCCGCTTCCGCGCTGCGGCACGCGCACGATCAACGGCACCCGGACCGTCGTGTCGTAGACCGCCAGCCCGTGGTTCCAGCAGTCGGCGTGCTCGGAGAACGTCTCGCCGTGGTCGGCGGTCACGACGACCACCGCGTCGTCCCAGACGCCCGCGGCGCGCAGCCCCTCGAACAGGCGGCCGAGGTGGTGGTCCATGTACGAGACCTCGCCCTTGTACAGGCGCACCAGGTCCTGCTCGACGGCGCTCGGCTCGGGCGACCAGCCGCGGACGAGCTCCGGCAGGAGCCCCTCGGTGATCGCCGCGTCCTTGTCGCGCGGAAACCCGAGCACCGCCGTCTGCCGCTCGCCGGTCAGCACGCGCAGCGTGTCGAGACCGCCGGACGTCCCCTCCGCCACCTCGCCGTACATGCGGTCGTAGGGCGCCGGCGGGTCGTAGGGCGAGTGCGGGTCGAAGTAGTGGACGAAGAGGAACAGCCGCTCCGGCGCGCCCTGCTCGAGGTAGCCGAGCACCGCGTCGGTGGTGCGCTCGGCGCGGCGCTGGTTGGCGTGCTTGTCGCCCCCGCGGATCTTCAGGTCGAACTCCTGGTCCCAGACGTCGAAGCCCTGGGCGAAGTCGAAGCGCTCGTCGAGGGCGAAGGAGCTGACGAAACCGGCGGTCGCGAAGCCCTGCGCGGAGAGCCGCTCCGCCAGCATCTCGTTGTCCGGGTGCACGTGGTAGCCGTTGCGCACGATGCCGTGGGTCTGCGGCCACGAACCCGTCAGCATCGAGGTGTGCGCGCACAGCGTCGTCGTGGCCGGCGTGACCGCGTCCTCGAACACGGTGCCCTCGGCGGCGAGCCCGTCGAGGTGCGGGGTCGCGACGTCGCCGCCGTAGCAGCCGAGGTGGTCGGCGCGCGTCGTGTCGAGCGAGATCACGACGACGTGCCGCGGCGGCGGCGCGTGGGCGGCGGCGGGCGTGTCGG
>CAYGPA010000077.1:2206-8644 GCA_964351535.1 uncultured Planctomycetaceae bacterium | reverse complement strand
CGTCGACGTCTCCAGCGTACCCCAGCTCCTGGAGCTGGCGCAGCATCTCGCGCTGCTCCCGGCGCTGCTGACGACGCGCCGCGCGGCTGCGCTCGAGGACCTCGTGCGGGTCCTCCAGGAAGAACCGGGGCTCGCGCGGAGACGCGGACCCCATCCAGTCGAGGAGCGCGCCGCGCAGCGCGTCGGCCTGCGCGCGCGCCGCGGGCGTCGGCTCGCGCAGCAGGTCGTTCGTCTCCCGCGGATCGGCCTCGAGGTCGAAGAGCTCCTCGAGCTCCATGTAAGGCGTCCACACGTACTTCCAGCGGCCGTCGCGGATGCAGTGGGCCTTGCGCTCGTTGACCCAGCGCTCGGTGTCGCGCTCGAGGGCTCCGGCGGCGCCCGGACCGGACGAGAAGATCGGCACGGCGGGCAGCTCCTCGCCCAGCAGCAGCGGCACGAGCGAGCGCCCCTCGAGGTCCTCCGCCGGCGGCAGTCCCAGGAGCTCGAGCAAGGTCGGCGTCACGTCCACGAGCGACACCGGCACGTCCACCACGCTGCCCGCGCGCACGCCGGACGGCAGGCGCACCAGGAGCGGCTGGCGCACCGTCGTCTGGTAGACCCCGAGCCCGTGGTTCCAGGTGTCCGCGTGCTCCCAGAACGTCTCGCCGTGGTCGCCGGTCAGAACGATCAGCGCCTCGTCGAGCAGGCCGCGCTCGCGCAGCCCGTCGAGCAGCCGGCCGACGTGGTGGTCCATGTAGGAGACCTCGCCCGCGTACAGGCGCGCGAGCGCCAGGTCGTCGCCGAGGGGAGCCCTCGGGACGCCGCGAACGAGCTCCGGCGACAGCAGCAAGGGGTCGGCCGCGTCCCCGTTCGCCGGCACGGCGTCGCGGTGCCGCGCGCGCGCCGCGCGCACGTCCTCGGGTCCGCCCGCCACATCCGGCGCCACGGGCCCGTACTGGCTGCGCCAGGGTTCGGGCGGAGCGTACGGCGCGTGCGGGTCGACGTAGTGGACGAAGAGGAAGAGCCGCTCCGCCGATCCGGGTCCGGCGCCCTCGTTCAGGCCGTCGACCGCGCCCAGCGCCGCCGCGGTCACGTCGGCGGCGTCGCGCTCGGAGAGCGCCAGCCCCGCCGGCGTCTGGCCGAACTCCTGGTCCCACACCTCGAAGCCCTGGTCGAACGCGAGGCGCTCGTGCAGCGCGATCGCACCGGCCACGCCGACGGTGCGGAACCCGTTGGCGGCGAGCGTCTCGGCCAGCAGCGTGTTGTCCTCGTGGACGATGTAGCCGTTGCGCGCCACGCCGTGCGTGTGCGGCCACAGGCCCGTCATCAGCGACGTGTGCGCGGCGAGCGTCGTCGTCGCGGGCGTGCTGACGTCGGCGAAGCGCACGCTCTGCGCGGCCAGCGCGTCGATCTCCGGCGTCTTCACGGTCTCGGATCCGTAGCAGCCGAGGTGGTCGGCGCGCGTCGTGTCGAGCGAGATCATCACGACGTGCCGCAGGCCGTTGGGCACGTCGAGGCTGCCGAGCTCCTTCAGGCGCGCCTGGGCCCACTCGTAGTCGGGGTCGATCTCCAGGGCGCGCTGATAGGAGGCGCGCGCGTCGTCGTACCAGCCGAGGTGCAGCAGCGTGTCGCCCAGCATGTAGTGCGCGTCGGCGGCCTCCGGCCGGAGCTCGGTGGCCTTCAGGAACGCGCCGTAGGCCTCGCCGACGCGGTCGAGCTGCCCCAGCGTCATCCCCATGTTGTAGAAGGCCTCGTAGTTCTCCGGGTCGATCGTCGTCGCCAGGACGTAGTGCTTCAGCGCCTCCCGCGAGCGGCCCAGCTTGTCGAGGGCGAAGCCCAGGTTGTTCAGCGCCTTGGGGTAGCGCGGCTCGATCGCGAGCGCCTGCTCGAGCGCGAGGCGCGCCTCCTCGTGGCGTCCGAGCTCGTTGAACGTCACGCCCAGGTTGTAGTGCCCCTTGGCATAGGCATCCTCGATCTGCACGGCGCGCCGATGGGCCCCGAGCGCCTCGTCGAGCCGCTGCTGGTCGAGGTAGGCGTTGCCGAGGTTCGTCCACGCGAGCCACGCCTGGTCGTTCTTCGCGACGTTGTGCCCGAACAGCGACTCGTCGTCGTGCCACACGCGCGCCTGCCGGAAGCAGAGCACCGCGAGCACCAGCACGACCGCGGCCCCGAGCGCCGCCCGCACCGCGGGCCCCGCGGATCGGCTCAGGAGCCAGGCGACCCCGATCAACGGCCCGGCGCTCGCCAGGTACTGGAAGCGGTCGGCGACGTACGAGTACGTCATGAAGTAGAAGTCGAGGAAGCCGATCGTCGGCGCCAGGCAGACCGCGTAGTACGCGAAGACCACCAGCGGTCCGCGCCCGAGCCGACGGCTGCGCGCGAGGAGCACGGCGGGCAGAGCCAGCAACAAGAGCGGCGGCAGCCACGCGAGGAGCGAACCGACCTCCAGCGTCCAGCGCGGGTAGATCGCCATGAGCTCCGCCGGCCACACGAGCTTCCACGCGTAGAACCAGAAGGCCCGGCCGACCAGCAGCACGCGCTCGAGCGGTGCGTGGGAGAACGGCACCGGGTCGCGGTCGTAGGAGTAGAGGACGTCCGGAATCGCCAGGCCGACGGCGACGGCGAGGAACGGAACCACCGGCAGGAGGGCGCGCCAGGAAAACCGCTGGGCGCGCCACCAGATCCCGGCGACGAGTACCAGCGGCAGCCCGAGGGCCGCGCCCTTCGACAGCATCCCGAGCGCGAACGCGACGAGCGACAGGATCCACGCCACGCGGCTTCCCGTACGCCAGAAGCGCTCGTAGGCGAGCAGCGACGCGAAGGTCAGGGCGAAGGAGAGCACGTCCTTGCGCTCGACGATCCAGGCCACGGACTCGACGTGCACCGGATGGACGGCGAAGAGCGCGCCCGCCAGCCAGGCGCCGGCGAGCCCCATGCTCGGCCTCGTCGAACCCGCGGCCTTGGAGTCCCTCTGCACCGGCAGCGCCAGCCTGCGCGCCAGCCGGAAGACGAGCACGGAATTCAGCGCGTGCAGCAGCACGTTCGTCACGTGGTGGACGCGCGCGTCGAGCCCGAACAGCTGGTGCTCGATCCAGAACGTCGTGTAGGTCAGCGGCCAGTAGTGCGCCTCGTAGGTCTGGGCGCGCGGCTCGAACCAGATCTGCCACAGCCCGCGGGGCGTCGTGAGGAGGTGGTTGTTCGTGACCGTGACGTCGTCCCACACGAACCCCGCGCGCAGCGCCGGGAGATAGACGACGAGGGCGAGCAGCGCGAGCCCCGCACTGGCGAGCCCGTCGCGGGGCACGGTCGGGCCCGGATCCGCGGTCGAGGAAGTCGCTCTGGCTTGCATGGGTCGGGCGGCCGGCGCGGCGTGCTACGCGTGGCAGACGCCGTCGCGCACGGCAGCCTCGACGACGGCGCGGGCGACGTGCACCGCGACGGAGCGGTCGAAGGCCTCGGGCAGGATGCGCCCCGCGGTCGGCTCTGTCACGGCTCCCGCGATGGCGTCTACGGCCGCGAGCTTCATGTCGTTGGTGAAACAGCGCGCCTTCGAGTTCAGGGCCCCGCGGAAGAGCCCGGGGAAGGCCAGGACGTTGTTGACCTGGTTCGGGTAGTCGCTGCGACCCGTCCCCACGACGGCGGCGCCCCCGCGGCGGGCCTCGTCGGGCTCGATCTCCGGGATCGGATTGGCCATGGCGAGCACGATCGAGTCGGCGTTCATGCGCCCCACGTCCTCGGCCGTGAGCAGGTTGCCGCGCGAGACGCCGATGAAGACGTCGGCACCCTCCAGGGCCGAGCGCAGGTCGCCCGTGCGACCGCTCGCGTTCGTCAGCCGGGCCATCTCCTCCTTGGTCGCGTTCATGCGCTCGCGTCCGGGCGCGAGGATGCCCTGCGAGTCGCACACGAGCACCTCCCCCACCGGAATGCAGCGCGTGGCCTGGTCGCTGCACGTCAGGAGGCGCGTGATCGCGCGACCCGCCGCACCCGCGCCGTTGATGACGACCTTCAGGCTGCCCATCGAACGCCCCACGACGCGCGCGGAGTTCATGAGTGCGGCGAGCAGCACGATCGCGGTGCCGTGCTGGTCGTCGTGCATCACGGGGATGCCGATGTCCTGCAGGCGCTCCTCGATCTCGAAGCAGCGCGGCGCCGAGATGTCCTCGAGGTTGATGCCGCCGAAGGTCGGCGCGAGCGCGCGCACGAAGGCCACGATCTCGTCGGGTTCGTGCGCGTCGATGACGATCGGTACCGCATCGACGCCGGCGAACTCGCGAAAGAGGGCGGCCTTGCCCTCCATGACCGGCAGCGCGGCCTCCGGCCCGATGTCGCCGAGACCGAGCACCGCCGAGCCGTCGGAGACGACCGCGACCGTGCGCCCCTTCCACGTCAGGTCCCACGCGGCCGCGGGGTCCTTGGCGATCTCCTCGCAGGGCCGTGCGACGCCGGGCGTGTAGGCCAGGCTCAGGTCGTCCTGGGAGTCGAGGCGCATGCGCGAGCGCACCTCGATCTTGCCGCGGGTCTCGCGGTGGCGAGCGAGCGATCGTTCGTAGATGTCCATGGCGGAGGGATCGTAACGATCGAGGCCTCCCGCCCGGCCGCTCGCCGCGCGGAAAGAGGCGCCGTACGCGGCGTCAAGAGCTCCGGGCCGGCGCAGCGACGCGCTGCAGGACTTGCTCGTAGCCGTCTCCGAGCCGCCCCAGCGCGAAGCGCTCGCGCGCGGCCCGCGCGGCCGCCGCGCCGAGCGCGCGGCGACGATCGGGGTCCTGGGCGAGCTCGACGAGCGCTCGTCCGAGCTCTCCCGGTGCCTCGCCGAAGAGCACGCCCGTCTCGCCGTCGGCCAGGATCTCCGGCAGCATTCCGCGCCGAGCCGCGAGGACCGGAAGCCCCATCGACATGCCTTCGCGGACCGCGCGACAGGAGCCGTCGCTGCCGGGGACGAGGTACACCAGCACGTCCAGCGCGCGCAGCAGCGCGACGTACGCGTCGCCGCGCTGTCTCCCGAGCTGCTGCACCAGGCCGTCGAGACCCAGGGCGCGGCCGGGCCGGCCCAGGATCTCCTCGAGGTCCTGGGGCGACGCCGTGCCGAGGATCAGCGCGCGCGTCTCGGGCCGGGTCTCGCGCAGCTCGGCCACCGCCTGCAGGAAGGTGTCGAAGCGCCGGCGCGCCTGCACGCGCGCCACGAGGCCGACGACGAAGGCGTCCGCGGGGATCCCGAGCTCCGCGCGGCGATCGGGCAGCTCGCGGGCCGCGTCGAAGCGCTCGGTGTCGATGCCGGGCTCGATCAGGAACACGCGATCCGCGAGGTGCGGGAAGTTCCTGCGCGCCGCGAGCTCCGCGAGCGGAGACGCCACGACGAGCGCGTCGGTCGCGCGGCGCATCAGGCGTCCTCCGCGCAGGCCGGTGGCCGGCCCCTCGGGATCGTACGAAGCGCGCACGATCGGCAGCGCGCGCGGCCGGGCGCGCGACGCGATCCAGTGGTCGTTCGCCATGTGGCAGCACAGCGCGTCGTAGCTCTCCGCGGCGAGGTGCCGCGCGAGGAAGCGCACGTCGGCGAGGTTCGGCAGGAGTTCGAAGTGGCGGCGCAGCCGCATCCCCTCGAGCAGCTTCACGCCCCGCGCGCGCACCTGGTCGTGGAAGTGACGCTCGCCCCCGCCGGCGTCTCCCACCGCCATGGTCACGTCGTGGCCGCGGCGCGCCTGCTCCGCGGCGACGTGCAGCGCGGGCTCGGCGGGACCGGTCCACTTCCAGTTGCTGAAGAGATGGAGGATCTTCATCGGCGGCGGAGCATACGAACTGCGGAGCCCCGCGTCTGCGCGTCGTCCCTCCGCACGGCGGGGCTCAGCGCGCCCAGTCCGCCGGGGGGTCGAAATCCTCCGGCGCCCGGCGCGAGTAGCGGATCCCGTCCGCCGGGTGCAGCGCCTGGAAGGCGGCCAGTCGCTCGACCAGTTCGGCGACGACCTCGGGATGCTGCACGGCGAGGTCGCGCTCCTCGAACGGGTCGACCCGCGCGTCGAAGAGGTGGTCGACGGGGTCCTCCCACGCCGGCCGGAAGACGCGCACGAGCTTCCAGGCCGGCGTGCGCACGGCGAGCTCGGACCACTTGCGGTGCTCGACGGCGAAGAAGAGCTCGTCGTGCGGCGAGGCGGCGCCCGCGGTCAGCGCCGGCCACGCGTCGCGCCCGTCCAGCTCGACGGCCGCGGGGACCTCGGCGCCGCACAGCCCGAGGAGCGTCGGGTAGAGGTCGTTGACCGACAGGACGGTGTCGACGTCGCGACCGCCGGCGACGCGCGCGCCGTAGCGCAGGAGCGCGGGGACGCGGATCCCGCCCTCGAAGGTCGTGCCCTTGCCGCCGCGCAGCGGCAGGTTGCTCGCGCCGAGGCTCGGATCGCCGCCGTTGTCGCTCAGGAACACGACCACCGTGTCGTCGGCGACACCGGCCTCGTCCAGCGCGTCGAGCAC
>CAYGPA010000077.1:0-2106 GCA_964351535.1 uncultured Planctomycetaceae bacterium | reverse complement strand
GACTCCCCGTCGCGCTGCCAGTCCTTGATGCCGGCGTACTCGTGCGTGAAGTAGTCGACGGCGCTGGTCAGGTGGCCGTGGAACGATTCGAAGCCCTGCGCCATCGGGCGCAGCTCCGGCCGGCGGTGGCCGAGGTGCCACTTGCCGACGAGCGCGGTCCGATAGCCCGCGGCGCGCAGCGCCTCGGACAGCAGGACCTCGTCCGCCCCCAGTCCGCCGTCGGTCCACGGGCGGACGACGGAGTACTGCAGCCCGAGGCGCACGGGCGCGCGACCCGTGAGCAGCGCCGCGCGCGTCGGCGAGCAGATCGGCTGGGTGTAGAAGCGCTCGAGGCGCAGGGACGCCTCCGCGAGCCGGTCCAGCCGCGGCGTGAAGCTGGGCGCGGAGGGCGCGGCCGAATCCTCGCCCGCCGGCGCGCGGTGCCAGCCGACGTCCGCCCAGCCGAGGTCGTCGGCGACGATCACGACCACGTTGGGACGCGGCGGGTCGGAGCGCGAGGCGCGGCAGGCGAGCCCCGCGATCAGGACGGGGCTCGCGAGGCCCAGGAGCGCGAGCACGGCGGGAGACACGCGCTAGAGACTCGCATAAACACGTCTCGTACGCTCCCGGCCCGCCCCCGAAAAGGTCGACGCGCGGCGCGCCGCGCGACGTGCACCCGACCTCTGCGCAGTCTGCAAGGGACCCGGCGCGCGTTCGGTCCTACAATCTCTGCCCATGGAGCTCTTCCTGGTTCGCCACGCCGATGCCGAGACGCTGGACGTCTCCGGATCCGACGACTCCCGCGCGCTGTCGGCGGCCGGCCACGAGGCCATGCGCGCCGCGGCGCGCGCGCTGGCGCGCCTGCCGGTCCGGCTCGAACGCATCTACTGCAGTCCGCTCGTGCGCGCGCGCCAGACCGCCGAGCACCTCCAGGATCTGGGCGCGGCCGAGCTCGAGGTGCTGCAGGAGCTCGGCGAGGCTCCCTCCGAGAAGCTCCTCGACCGCCTGCGCGGCTCGCACAGCGCCGCCGTCGGACACGCCCCCTGGATGGACGAGCTCTGCGCCTGGCTGACGACCGGCGACCGGCGCGCCGCACGGGGTGTTCCGTTCCGCAAGGGCGCCATCGCGCAGCTCGAGGGCCAGCCGCGCCCCGGCGGCATGGTGCTGCGCGCCCACTTCTCCCCCGAGGTTCTCGAAGCGCTCGGACGCTGAGCGCGCACCCGTCGATCCCCATGGCCATCAGCACCCTCTTCGCGATCGCACTGCTACCGCTCCTCACCGCGTCGACCCAGGCGGGCGCCGGCGACGACCGCGCGGCCGGAGGACTCCTCTACGGCTCGTGGGACGCCTGGCTCGAGAGCCCCGGAGGCCGCCTGCGGTTCGGGCTCGAGCTGCAGAAGGGCGAGGGCGGCCCGGTCGCGTTCCTGCGCAACGGCGTGGAGCGCATCGAGGTCCCGGACACGCGCCTGGAGGGCGGCGAGCTCGTGCTCGACTTCCCCCACTACGACTCGCGCGTGACGGCGCAGCCGAACGGGAACGGCACGCGCCTCGAGGGACTGTGGCGCAAGCGCCGCACGAACGTCGCCTGGGTCGAGATGAAGTTCACGGCCGTCGCGCGCCCCCCCGGCGGCATGCCGGCGGTGGGCAGTCGCGCGGCGGAGCAGGTGGCCGGTCGCTGGGCGGTCGACTTCTCCGGCAGCTCGGATCCGGCCGTCGGCGTGTTCGAGGCGCAGGCGGACGGGGGCGTGCGCGGGACGTTCCTCACGGCCCTCGGGGACTACCGCTTCCTGGCCGGTCGCTTCGAGAAGAGCCAGCTCGAGCTGTCGTGCTTCGACGGCGCGCACGCGTTCCTGTTCCACGCGTGGCTCGGAGACGACGGAACGCTCGCCGGCGACTTCTGGTCGCGCGACAAGTGGCACGAGACGTGGACCGCGAGCCGCGACGACGACGCGCAGCTCGCCGACCCGTTCGGGATCAACGAGGTGCGTCCGGGCGCCGAGCTGGAGAGCCTGAAGTACCCTGACCTCGACGGCGTCGTGCGCGCGCTCGGGGACGAGGCCTTCGCCGGCAAGGCGCGCATCGTGCAGCTCTTCGGTTCGTGGTGCCCCAACTGCAACGACGAGGCGC
>CAYGPA010000076.1:0-14526 GCA_964351535.1 uncultured Planctomycetaceae bacterium | reverse complement strand
TGCCTGGACGTCGGCTTCGGCGACGCGGACGGGGACGGCAGAGCGGCGCGTAGGGAAAGAGCGTGCCACGGGGCGTAGATCTCGGTGTTCGCCGGGCCCGGCGGCATCGCCACGGCGCCCGGGTGGACCTCGACCGACAACTCGAACGGCTTCGGCAACACGCTCGCGTGGCGCGACGTCGACGGAGACGGGTTCCAGGAGCTCGCGATCTCCGACAACAACCAGCTCGCGGCCGGCAGCGGAGACTTCAAGCTGTACGACAACGTCGCGGGCGTGCTCGGCACGAACCCGCAGTGGACCGACTTCGGCGGCTTCGTCTCGGCGCTGGCCTTCGCGGACCTCGACGGCGACGGTCTGCCCGAGCTGGCGGGCGGGCTGTGGTTCGGAGGCACGTGGATCTACGCCGGCGGCGCGGGCGTGCCCTACGGCAGCGCGCCGCAGTGGACCTCGAACACCGCCGGCACGGTCGAATCCCTGTTCTTCGGCGACGTGGACGGCGACGGTCTGCGACCGGCGCAGGCCCAGACCCTCGCGCCGAACGGCGGCCGGACGTACTACGCGGACCGCGCTCCGCTGCACGAGCTGCTCGCGGTGTTCGTCGACGGCTCCCCGCTCGGTCCGACGAACTACTGCGCCGATCTCGAGGACGGCTGGGTCGCGCTCGGCGTCACTCCGGCGCGCGGCATCACGCTCGTCTACCGCGCCTCCGACTCGCTGGACCTGGGTGTCACCCACTGGGATCAGACCGTCGGTAACCAGGTCTACCGCCACGACGCGATCGCGCCGCCGCTCGCCGGCTCGAGGACCGCGGGCTCCGCGCGCGCGCCCTGAGCGACCCGGGTCCTCAGCGAAGCCTCGTCGGCGGCTCTTCGAGGACGAGCACGCGGTCGCGGCCCTCGCCGTCGGTGAGCGTCACGCGCGTGCCGGCGGGGCGGCGCGTCCAGCCGTACAGGTTCCGCCAGTACTCCTCGTCGACAGGCATGCCGTCGACGGCCACGATGCGGTCGCCGACCCGCCAGCCGTCGCGCTCGGCGCGCGAGTCCGCGACGACCAGCACCACCTCCAGGTAGCCCTCCCGCACGAAGGCGACCAGGCCCGAGCGGTTGCGGTGGAAGGGGGCGGACCACGCGGGTCCGGGCTCGAGGTGCAGCTTCTGCCGGCTGGCGTCGAAGATCGCGCGAAAACGGTAGAGCACGCCGGTTCCGAGGTTGCCGTCCGCCGGGCTCGTCGCGAAGGCGCCGTCCTCGCCCGCGTGGATCTGGATCGGCATCTCCTCGAGCACGTACGGTCCGATCCGGAACGAGTCGAGCACCGTGCGCCGGATCGGACTGCGGCCGCCGACGCCCACCGTGAACTCCACGGGGGGCGGGAGGTCGTCGGGCAGCAGGCCGGTCTCGCGCGCGTGGTCGCGGAAGAGCGTCAGGTTGCCGCCGCTGCCCGTGTCGACGTCGAGGCTCAGCGGATCGCCGCCGTTCACGCTCGCGATCGTGATCCAGCCCGCGTTCACGGCCACGAGGGGGAGCGTCGCGCCGTCGCCGTCGTACGCGAAGGTCGCGGGTGTCAGCAGGGAGAGGGTCCGGCGAGTCGGGTCGATGTCGACGACGCAGCTCGCGAACACCTCGCGACCCAGGATGACCGGCAGGTCGCGGCCGAGGGCCTCCTCGACGCCGCGCAGGTCGAGGATCGCGACGCGCAGGTCGTGCAGCGTCAGGTTGCCCACCTCGAGCTCCACGCCCTCGGCCCAGCGCACGGACTGCCGCCCGCCGGAGCCCTGGACGGTGCTCTCGCGCGAGCCCGCGAGGCCGAGCTCCGCGGCGAAGCTCTCCGACAGCACCGTGATGCCCGCCCCGCAGTCCAGCAGCATGTCGACCTCTCTGCCGTCGACGCGACCCGCGCAGAAGAGGTAGCGGTCGCGGAACAGCTCGATCGGGAGGGGTGCCGCCGGTCTCAGCTCCGCGCGGTGGGCGGTCGAGATGCCCGTGGACAGGCAGGCCGAGTCGGCGACGACGATCGCGAGGATCGCAACGAGCGCCTTGCGCCGTGCGAGGAACGCGACGACCGCCGGCAGTGCGCCCAGGATCGGTCGGAGGCTGCGGAGGTGCTGCACGAGCTACCCGCGGACCGGAGGGCCTCCCCGGAGACCGTCTTGTCGCCCGCGCAGCAGCATCCACGCCGCGGCGGCTCCGGCGCCGACCAGGCCACCGACGAGCAGCGGCAGCCAGTCGAGCGGCTTCTCGAACGGCGGCTCGTGGGCCAGGCCGACGACGTGGAAGCGTGCGAGCGAGGCGTCGTCCGAGCTCGTCCCGCTGTCGCGACGGCTCTCCACGCGCACGCGCCGCAGGGCCTCTGCCGGCGAGAGCCCGTGCCGCGTCATCTCCGCGTACGCGGCAGCCAGGTGGCCGAGGCCTGCGTCGTCGCCGAGGTTCGTCAACAGGAGCGCGCGGGCACCTCCGATCAGCATCGAGCTCGCGAGGTTCGCGCGGCCGTCGTCTCCGCGGCGCAGGGGGCCGCGCCACGGACCGTGGGCGCTGAGCACGACCAGCGGCGGCCATTCGATCGACCCCGCCGAGGCCGCGTCGAGGTGCTCGCCCGCGTCGAGGGCGAGGCGCTCCGGACCCGCGCGCATCGAGTCGCCGACCATCGGTGCGATCAGGTGCAGGCCCACCGTGTCGGTGTCCGCGCCCTCGAGCAGTCGCGCCGGCGGGGAGCTCGCGTCGGTGCGAGCCGTGACGGCGGCCAGACCGCACGAAGCCAGCAGGCGCTCGCGCATCCCGGCGACGAGCGTCTCGGTCCCCGCGGAGCCCACGACGAGGACCTGCGCCTCGGAGGCCTTCGCGGGCGCGTGCGGCGCGCGGCGGGCCAGCCACAGCCCGAACGGCAGCGTCGGGACGTAGCCGACGGCGAGGCGCTCGCCGCACAGCGCTCCGGACTCCGTGAGCTCGAGGATCTCGAAGGGCACGTACGGCGCGCCGCAGGAGCCCACGATCGTCGCGGCCTTCCAGGACTGCACGTGCTCGCGCAGCTTGGGCGGGAAGAGCAGGTGCGAGAGCCGGGTCCGCGCGCGCGCGAGGCTCGATCGCGATCCGCTCGGGTCCGATCCCGGTGCCGCGTGGGGCGCGGAGCGCAGCGCGGCGCCGAGGCGCTCGGCGGCTCGCGCGATGCGGTACTGCGGACCCAGCCTGAAGTGCGTGACCTCCTTGCGCGTCACGGCCAGCGCGTGCGAGCTGTCGCGGCCCGGCAGGAACACGAGCACGCCGCCTCGCGGAGGAATCAGCTCGTGCTGGACGTCGCCATGCGACGGCGCCTCGAGCGCGAGCCTGCGGCCGAGCGAGCCGGTGGTCTGCGCGCGCAGGACCCAGTCGAGCGCGCGCTTCGCGCCCTGCTCCTCGCCGTGCACGAGCAGGCAGAGATTCACGAGCTCGCTCAACGCGGCGTCGCGCTCGCGCTCCCCGGGGAAGGCGCTGCCGGGCGGCAGGCTCGCGTCGTGGCTCCAGCCCTCGACGTCGGCCTCGAAGTTGGCCTCGAGGCGGTTCAACGAGTCGAGCGCGTCGGCGACGTCCGCTCCGCGCGCCATGCCCGCGCGCGTGGCGCGCGCTTCGAGCGTCGAGAGCGCGAGCGCCTCCACGGGCGGGCGGTCCGCGGCGCAGGCCGGGACGACCGAGCCGCTGCGCAGGCGGGCGGCGGCGATCTCCTCGATCGCGCGTGGGCCGCGTCCCAGGTCGAGCAGCGTCGAGGCCAGGCCGACGCGCGCGCGCAGCTCGTCCGCGGGGGCGAGCTGCTCCGTGGCGAGCACCTGTTCGAAGAACGCGACGGCGGCACCCTCGGGGCGCTGCTGTTCGAGTTCGCGGTCGGCGAGAGCGAGGGCGTAGGCGAGCTGCACCAGCGCTCGCGGCGCCGGTTCGAGCTGCGCGAAGTCGAGTTCCTGCTGCGCCTCGCTCCAGAGCCCGTCGACCTCGTCCCAAGCTCCCGCGGCCCGCGCCGCGTCGAGGCGATCGGCGAACGTGCCCGCGAGCAGCCGGCGGCGGGCGGGAGACTCGGGCAAGGCGAGGGCCTGCTCGTAGGCGGCCTGGAACGACGCCGACGCGCGCGCCGGGCCGCCGAGGTCGAGGGCCAGCGCCCCGCGCAGGCGCAGCCAGCGCACGCGCGCCTCGAGCCCGGTGAAACCGGCGGTTTCCCGCTGCCCGAAGCCCTCCTCGTCCAGGAGGCGCGCGACGGTGTCGAGCTTGCCGACGGCCTCCGCGAGACGACCGCAGGCGCGATCCATCTCCGCGGCCTCGAGCACGAGGAGCGGCGTGTGGACGGTGGCCTCTCCGGCGAGCGCCAGGCCCAGCAGTTCGCGCGCGTCCTCGACGGCGCCGCGCTCGCGCAGGCGCACGACCGCGTGCCACTCGCGCTCGGTGGCGCGTGCGCGCGCCTCGGGAGCGGGCGGAAGCGTGCGCCACACCGCGTGGATGTGCCGCACGAGGTCGAGCGCCGAGGTGTGACCCGGGGCGTGACCCGAAGGGACCCACGCCCGCTCGGTGCCGAGCCACAGGGCCGCGTGGTGCAGCCAGGCGACGCGCGCGGGGTCGACGTTCGGCGGTGCTCCTGCGCTCGCGCCGGGGGCCTCGGCGCTCGCGAGCTCCGCGAGGACGATCTCCGCGCCGCGCGCGAGCTCGTCGAACGTGCTGGTCGCGAAGTAGCTGCCGGCGATCACGACGGCGTAGCCGGGCTGCGTCTGCCCGAGGACGTTCTGCGGCGCGCCCACGAGGATCTCCGCCAGCCCGTCGCCGTCGAGGTCTCCGATCTCGGTCGCCTCGCAGCCGAACTGGTCGTTGATCGCGAGGCCCTCGACGGTCTTCAGCCGCAGCCCGGTGGCGCCGGAGACGAGGTGCAGGCGCCCCGGTCGGTCGGGCAGCGTCTTGCGATTCACGGAGATCGCGGCGGGAGCTCCCACCAGGTAGTCGGACCGCCCGTCGCCGTCGCGGTCGTCGACGCGGGCGAGCGACCAGCCGAACTGGTCGCCCAGGGCGTCACCGCGCTGTTCGTGGTGGATGGCGCCCGTGGCCGTCGAGAAGACGCGCACGTAGCCCGGGCCGTGGAACTCGCCGACCCAGCCGCTCTGGCGCGCGCCGACGGCGAGCTCGTCGAAACCGTCGCCGTCCACGTCGCCGAGGCCGGCGATCGAGTAGCCCAGGTTGTCGTTGGGCGCGTCGCCCCTCCACGCGAAGAGCTTCTCCCCCGTGGCTCCCGAGAACACCTCGGCCGCGCCTTCCTCGCTCTTGTCGGCGAGCGAGTCGAGGAACGCTCCGCCCGCGAAGTCGGGGCGGCCGTCGCCGTCGACGTCGCCGAGCGCCGTGACCGCGCAGCCCAGGTGCGCGTTGTAGCCCGGCCCGTCGGTGCGCACGAGCTCCGTGTAGTCGGCGCTCGAGAGGATCTGGATGCTGCCCTGGTTCTCGATCTCGACGTCGGCCTTCTCGACGCCGATCAAGAGGTCCTCGAGCCCGTCCCCGTCGAGGTCCGGGATCGTCTCCACCACGTAGCCGAAGCGGTCGCCCCAGTTCACCCCCGGCAGGATCTTCAGCAGCTCGCCCGTGGCGCCGGAGAACAGGAACGCGCCGCCCGTGTTCTCGTCGACCGACTCCGGGTCGTCGTCGCCGGCATCGTACAGGTACGCGCCCACGAACACCTCGCGCACGCCGTCGCCGTCGAGGTCCTCGACCGACGTCAGCGAGTAGCCGAAGTGATCGTCCGAGCCGTCGATGTTCGCGCTGTCCGTGCTGTGCAGCGTGTAGAGCTCCTCGCCGCCCGCCCCCGAGTACACGCGGACGTAGCCCGGGGCCGCGTCGGGGGCCGGGCGGTGCCCGAAGTTCTCGTTCTGGTGCGCGCCGACCGCGAAGTCCGGGACGCCGTCGCCGTCGACGTCGCCCAGTCCCGCGACCGAGTACCCGAACCAGTCGCCGGGCGCGTCCCCGGTGACGCGCAAGAGGACGGCACTCTCGGGCAGGCGCTCCGGCAGCACGTTGGGCGGTGTTCCACGGTCGCCCTGCACGACTCGACCCGGTCCGACTCGACCCGGTCCGTCTTGACCCAGGGCGGCGGCAGGAAGGAGCGCCGCGGTGCAGAAGGTCGCCGCGGCGACGAGAGCCGAGGGTAGGAGGCCGGGGGGGGGCGCCATCACCCGGGGATTCTAGCCGTTGACCGCGCCCCTCGCGCGGTTCCGCCGCCGCCACGAGCGCGGAGCGAATTCCTCGTAGCGGAGGTCCGGTACGGCTATGCTCGCCGGCAAGAGTCGAGCGCAGGCCCCGCCCGCACCGGATCATGACGAAGTCGATCGAGAGCAAGCAGATCGGCCTCGAGGTCGGTCAGATCTTCGCGAAGTACCTCTTCGGTTCGGAGGACCTGCACTACGGGTACTGGACCGACGGGCTCGAGCCGTGCGTTCAGAACTTCCCCGCGGCGCAGGCGCGGCACTCCGAGCTGATCTTCGAGCACATCCCTTCCGACGTCCGGACGATCCTCGACGTCGGCGGCGGATCGGGAGCCCTCGCGCGCGACCTGCAGCAGCGCGGGTACGAGGTCGAGTGCGTGATCCCCAGCGCGTTCCTGGCGGAGAAGTGTCGCGAGAAGCTGCGCCCGGGAACGCCGGTGCACGAGAGCACGCTCCAGAGCCTCGAGCTCGACCGGACCTTCGACCTCGTGCTGTTCAGCGAGAGTTTCCAGTACGTCCGACCCATCTCGGAGGCCCTCGACAAGTGCGAGAGCCTGGTGCGGCCGGGCGGGCATCTCCTGATCTGCGACTGCTTCCGCAAGGACCAGCCCGGCCGCGCGCCGATCAAGGGCGGCATCCGCTGGAACCAGTTCCGCGAGGAGCTTCTCGAGCGTCCTCTCCGGCAGGTCGTCGACATCGACATGACGCCGGGAATCGCGCCGAGCTTCGACGTCTTCGCGGACATGCTGCAGAACCTCGCGCTGCCGGTCAGCCACGTCGTCTCGGACTACGTCAGCAGCAACTACCCGCTGACGGCGAAGATCCTGAAGTGGAAGTTCAAGAGCCGCCTGCGGAAGGTCGAGCAGCGCTACTTCTCGGGCGAGATCAGCGCCGAGGCCTTCAGCCACTGGAAGTCCTACCGCCTGATGGTCTTCCGGCTCGAGACGGCGAACGCCGGCGCGTCCGCGTAGGCTCTCCGCCGGGGCGCGGACCTCACGAGGCCAGCGCGGCGGCGTCCAGCTCGTGCAGGGCGCGCTCGCGCTCGGCGCAGTACTGGCGGACGAGCTCCGCGTGAACCCGGAAGCCCTCGGGGTGCTCGAGGTCGAACTCGAGGCCGATGAAGTCCTGCTCGCGGAGGCGCCGGATCTGGCGGATGAAGGCCTCGCCCTCGAGCTCGCGCTTGCTGGTCGGAAGACACAGCGTCACGCGCGCGTCGGCGCCCGTCCTCAGCGGCACCGCCAGCACGTGGTCGACCAGGAGGGCGACGCCGCCCGGCGTCAGGTCGTGCACGGCGCCGGGCATGCGATGCCCGTGGGAGTAGAGCCTGGCCGTGACCGGCCGAGCCGCGTCGGGCTGAACGCGCTCGAACGCCCGCCGGTTGAAGTAGGTGCCCAGCGCATCGGTCATCTGCCCGAACAGACTGCCCAGGTTGATGAACTCGATCCCGAAGCCGATCTTTCCCTCGACGGTGCGGTCCAGGCGGCGCACGACGGCGGGCGTGCGCACGTTCCACGACTCGTCGTCCTTCCAGAGCGTCACGTCGAACACGTCGTCCTGGTGGATCGCGATGTCGTAGTTGGCGGGCGCCTCGAGGCCGGCCCCGCGGAACGTCAGCGAGCGCAGCGAGACCTCGAGGAACGGCGCGCCGGGACGTTCGAGGAGGACGCGCAGGCCGTGGTTCTCCGACAGCAGCGGGCGGTAGAGCGCGCGCTGCTCGGCAGGCACCGGATGCTTCTTGCGTCGGAAGAACATGGCTTGCCCCCGGGGGGGGGACGGGAGGCCTGGCTCTGTCTCGTCTTCGCGGCCCCGGGAGCTGAAGTGGAGCGCGCCGCGGAGCGGAGGGGAGCACGCTCGCGAGAAGCGCCCGATCCAGGGTGAGCGGCCGCCGTACGCCTCGCGCGCCCGCTCTGATCCGGGTGAAGCAGCGGGCCGGAGCGCGAACGCCGTCGGGCGCGAGCCGCGGTCGCGCAGCGGCGGATCCTCGTCCCGTACCGCGCCTCGACCCTCAGGAACGCGTGCCCAGGAACGCGAGCCAGCGCCCGCGTCGGCGGATCTCCTCGATGCGCAGTCCGGCCGACTCGATCGCGCGCGCGGTGGGTTCGGCGTGGCGGTCCGGGCAGCCGCTGAAGGCGAACCAGCCGCCGGGCGCGAGGCGTGCGGCGAGCTCCGGGGCGTGCTGCTGGATCAGGTCGGAGTACAGGTTCGCGAGCACGCCGTCGAACGTGCCGTCGGCGTCGGTCAGGCACTCGAACCCGCCGGTGCGGAACTCGCAGGCGTCCAGCTCGTTGCGCGCCGCGAGGTCCAGGGCGTAGCGGTGCGCGTGCGGGTCGACGTCGAAGCCCAGCGCCTCGCGCGCACCGAGCAGTCGTGCTGCGACGGCCAGGATGCCGCTGCCGGAACCCGCGTCGAGCACGCGCGGCCGGGCGCCGCCGGCCAGCTGTTCCTGCAGCGCGCGCAGGCACATGCGCGTCGTGGGGTGGCGCCCCGAGCCGAAGGCGCCGCCGGGCTCGAACGAGAGCGCGACGTCGTCCGCGCGCAGCCGCGCCTTCCACTCCGGGGTCCACTCCGGCACGAGGCACAGCCGGCCGACGCGGAACGGGCGCCACACCTTGCGCCACGAGGTCGCGAAGTCCTCCGGGGGCAGCGCGCGGAACGAGAACTCGAGCTGCGCGAGCTCCGCCGCTCCGGTCGCCTCGGCCAGCCCTTCCAGGGCCGCCGTCACGCGCGCGCGCCAGGCCGCGTCGTCCTCCGTGTCCGACGCGTAGGCGCGCAGGTAGTCCCAGCCGTCCGGCGCGGGATCGGCGGCCAGGGAGGGCCGGCCGAAGGCCACGCCGGTCGGGCACGCGGCGCCCAGCACCTCGCCGACGAGCTCGCACCACTCGACCGGAGCCAGCACGCGGACCTCGGTCCAGCGTACCGGGGAGGGGCGCCCGGCGAGGCTCACTCCGTTTCCGCCGGGTCTTCGTCGGGCGGGTCGTCGTCGGGCAGATCGTCGTCGGGCAGATCGTCGTCGCCGGCGTAGCCGAGCTGCTGCAGGACGCGCGCGGTCTCCGCGTCGACCTCGCGCACGATCCCGGTGCCGAGCAGCTCCTGCGTCAGCCACTCGCCCAGCACCTCGCGCAGCTCCTGCGAGGTCTCCTCGTGCTGGTCGAGCACGTCGCGCGACTGGCGGGGGTCGTCGCCGAGATGGAAGAGCTCCTCGCCGTAGGTCGACGACGCCGTGTCCTCGGGGCGGTCGTGGAACTTGGCGACGTTGAGCTTCACGTCGCGCTCCCACAGGTAGAGCGACCAGTCGTCGGAGACCACGACGCCGCGCCCGCGGTTGCCGCCGGCGAACACCGGTCGGGCCTCGAGCGCTTCGCCGCGCAGGGCCGACATCAGGCTGCGGCCGCGGAAGCCCAGCTCGGGGCGCAGCGGCAGGCCGACGGCGTCCAGGACCGTGGGGCCGATGTCGACGAGCTCGACGAACGTGTCGACGCGCCGCGGCGCCCCGACCTCCGGCACGTGCAGGATCAGCGGGACGTGCAGCTGCTCGAGGAACAGCGTGCGCCCGTGCGACCACCCGCCGGGGTCCTGGGGGTGCTTCTCGAGGAACTCCTCGCCGTGGTCGGACGTCACGACGACGACGGTGTTCTCGAGGTCGATGCCGTGCTGCGCGAGCAGGTCGAAGGCGTTCCGGATCGCGACGTCGGTGTAGAGGATCTCGCCGTCGTACTGCGACACGTAGAGATCGCGGTGCTCCAGGGACCAGTTCAGCTCGCGCCCGCGGTGCTCCAGGATGTCGACCTGCGGCTCGTAGCCCTCCGGCAAGAACGTCTCGTGGTACGGCGGGGGAGGCACGTAGGGTCCGTGGACGTCGCGGTAGTGCAGGTAGAGGAACACGGGCCGCTGCGCCTGGTCGTCCAGGTAGGGCCGCAGCTTGCCCAGCATCTTCTCGCCGGTCTCCCAGCGCTCGTAGGGCGGCGTCGGGTCCTTCTCGCGGTACCACGGGTGCGTGTCGTCGTAGCGGTCGAACCCCTGGGCGAAGTTGAAGCGCGCCTGGAGGTGCGGGTTGAACACGAAGGCCGCGGTGGCGTAGCCGGCGTCCTTCAGGACCTCCGCGACCGTGGCGAAGCGCCAGTCGAGCGCGTCGAGCTGCGGCCGGTCGTACAGCACGCCCGTCGCCGGCGGATAGTTCGACGTGAAGTACGAGGCGGCGGAGGCCAGCGTGTAGGACTCCTGGCTCAGCGCGCGCTCGAACAGGAAGCCGCCCTCGGCGAGCTGGTCGAGGAACGGGCTCGTCTCCTTCTCGTAGCCGTAGCACGACATGTGGTCGGCGCGCAGCGCGTCGATCACGATCCACACGACGTTCAGGCGCGGCACGTCGCGCGCCTCGGCGCCCAGCGAGGCCCAGGCGTTGGCGGCGACCAGCGAGCCGCCCGACAGCAGTGCCGCCGCGACCCACGCGAGCGCCGGACCCGGCGCGCGGACGCGCCCGCGCAGGAAGAGCCCCATCACGATCCAGCAGAAGACCGTCGTCCCGGCCGCCGCCTTCAGCCAGAGCCGCAGCGGCGCCTTGAGCGCCAGCGCCGGCAGCCGGTCGAGCCCCTGCTCCATCCAGCCGTTCATGCGCACGTTGTCCCACGACGCACGCAGCGGGCTCCAGGCCACGCCGAGGCCGACGAGGAGGCCCAGCACGACGCAGAGCGAGACGGGAGCGAGACGTTTCACGGTGCTTGGCGGGCGGAGGGGGGGTCAGGGCAGCGCGCGGATCGCGAGCGAGCGGAAGCGGTACTTCCGCACGCGGTGGCCCGGTCGGATCATCAGGCGCGCACCATCCTCGGGCGGCTGGAACGGAACGTGCACGACGTTCCGCCCCTTTTCGATCGCGACGCGCAGCGCGGTCGCGGGATCGTAGACCGGGCCGCCCCGTCTCTGCCAGACCAGGTCCATCACCGTGGCCTGGGGGCTCGACATCACGAGGCCCAGCGCGGCCCGGCGGCCGGCGGGCACGCGGACCTCGGGCAGCACGACGAAGTCCTGCGGGGCCGAGGTGTGGACGAGCAGCACGCCGGCCTCCTGGCGGTCCCCGGGCGTGATGCGGGGCGCGCCGAAGGGCTCGAATCCGGGGCGGTTGGTGCGGACGTCGACGGCGAACAGGGTCTCGCGCGCGGCGGCGAACTCGCGCGCGAGCCGCGGGGGGTCGAAGGCCGGCACCGAGGACCCCGTGCGCCCGGGGACGTACGGCGACAGCGTCTGCAGCGTGCGCTCGATGACGACCTCGATCACGACGTCGGGACGCTCCGCCAGGACGGCCTCCAGGTCGAAGTCGTAGGTCCGCAGGAACGTCGCGTGCGCGAAGGTCTCGGCCAGGAACGGCTTCAGCCCGTTGCCGAACGAGTCGTGCAGGATCACCGCGCGCGCTCCTTCGGCAGCGGCGACGCCCGGCAGGCGCGTGCGCAGCGCGCGGCTGCCGCCCGCCTCCTGGGCGCGGGGCGCGCGGGGCTCGAGCGAGTACTTGGACTGCAGGATCACGCCCTCGAGGTACATCCGCCGCGCCCACGAGTCGCCCTGCCCGTCGTCCAGCGCGTACTCGAGGTCGTCGCGCGTGAGCGGCGCGGGGATCGCCACCAGGCCGTCGAGGCGCTCGACGATCGCGCGGTACCCGGCGAACGCGCCGCGGTCCTGCCAGTGCGTGCCGAGCGGGTAGTACGCGAAGTCCCCGCGCGCGGGGTCGTCGCTCGCGCGCTCGGCCACGAGCGCCGGCTTCAGGTCGAAGAGCGGCGCGTCCCCGCGCGCGGCCGCGTACGCGACGAGCTGCCGCAGGCGCGTCGGACCCACGCGGTTGAGCTCGGCCGGCATGTAGTCCGAGTAGACCTCGTGCTTGTTGCTCGCGACGACGTAGAGGTAGGCGACGCCGTGCGCGGCCAGGCGGTCGCGTCGGTCGAGGAGCATGCGCGTCCAGGCCTCGAGCTCGCCCTCGCTCATGGGCAGCATGCCGCGGTAGACCTCGAGGCACTGCTCGTCGGAGAAGAAGGCCCAGCCGTCGCGCCCGCGCACCATGACCGGCGTGGGGGAGACACCCAGGCCGAACCAGCGCAGCAGGCACACGCCGCGCACGAGCCACTCGCGGAAGCCGAACGTGTCGGCGTAGAAGGCGTCGAAGCGCTCCGGAAAGCCGTGCACCGAGTCGACCGTCGGTTCGAGCCTGGGCGGGGGCGCCGGCATGCGCCGCTCGAGCAGCAGCGCCCGGTTCTCCTCCGCGACGGCCGGCGCGCGCGCGACGAACGGCGCCGCGAGCGCGAGCACGAAGATCGCGATCAGCATCCACTCCGCCGCCGAGCGCGGCGCGTTGCGTTCGGCTGCGGACATCAATCCGCGCGGACCGTGGAGCTCTGGACCGCGCGCAGCTCGGCCGCGTCCGAGAACCAGCGCGTCCGCCGGCGGTTCGCGTGGACGTAGGTCACGTAGGCGGCGAGGACCGGACGGTCGTGGAGATCGGCGAGGCGCTCCGCGCCGAGCACCGCGCCCACGGGCAGGCTGGCCGCGCCGTCGTCGTCGAAGGTTCCCTGCAACGCCGGCAGCTCGACGGTCTCGCGGTAGAGCTCGTCGTCGCGCACGGGGAGCACCAGGCCGTGCAGGCGCGCTTCGCGACCCTCCGCGGAGCCCGAGAGCACCACGCGGAACGCGCGGCCGGGCTCCTCGCCGGTGATCTCGAGCCGCACCGTCGCGGCTTCCGCGGCGGACCCCGGAGCGCCCGCGGCGTCGCCGACCAGGCGCACGGGCGGCGCGGGGCGGCGGCCGACCGGCAGGTCCGCGAGGGGCGCCGCGACGACCTGCCCGTCGACGAGCCCGCGCTCCACGAGGGCGTTGAACGCGAGGCGCGCGACGAGCTCGTAGCCCGCGCCCTTGGGATGCTGATCGGGGTACTGCAGCTCGTCGTAGCCGTAGCGCTCGACGGCCTCCGACATCGGGCGCGCGCACTCGACCAGCGGCACGTCCAGCTCGTCCGCCGCCGCGCGGATGGCGCCGTTGGCCGTGCCGTAGCCGCCGCGGTCGCCGGCGTAGGTCAGGAGCACGAGCTGCGCGCCGGCGTCGGACACGAGCCGCTCGATGCGCGCCAGGTCGCCGCGCACCGAGTCCGCGAACTGGTCGGCCGTGAGGTTCTCGTCCAGCGCGTGCACCTCGAAGAGCACCTCCTCGCCCTGACGGCCGACGCCCGAGATGCGCTCGCCGCGCCCCGGCCCGGCGGGCGCGGTCTCGAAGTCGCCGGGACGAACGCGGCCCGTACTCGAGTGCGGTGCGTCCGGCGCGCGCGTCTCGACCAGGTTGTGGTGCACGATGCGCGCCGTCTTCCAGAGGCGCAGCTCCTCGAACCACGGCGGGCTCTCGACCGGCGCCGCGACGTCGACCTCCTGGTCGCCGCGCCAGCCCCAGCCGTTGTTGACGCCCGCCAGCACGAGCACGGCGTCGGGGTCCTGGTCCGCGAGCTGCCGCGCGAGCAGGCGCAGCACGTGCCCGGTCGTCATCCCCGGCATGCCGAGGTTCGTGACGGCGTGCGCGTCGTCGGGCGCGCGCTCGTCCAGCAGCGCCTGCAGCCGCGCCGGGTACGCGTCGCCCGTCTCCTCGTACATGCCGAACGTGTTCGAGTCTCCGAGGCAGAGCACGGTCAGGCCGCCGCTCCCGGCCGCGCGCACGACGCCGGAGCGCCCCGCCGCGCGCAGGTAACCCCAGCCCGCGGCGCGCAGTCCGAGCTCGCACAGGAGCAGCCCGATCGCGAGCGCGACCAGCAGGCGCACGACCCTAGCCATCGCGCTCTTCGGGCCCGGACGGGGGCTGCTGGGCCTGGGCCTGGGTTGCCTGCCGCTTGCGCATCAGGTCGCGCCGTACTTCCTCGTAGCGCCTGCGGATCGCGTCGACGCGCTTCCTGTTCACCCCGAAGTCGTACGAGCCCACGCGCGAGGCCGAGCGCACGTGGATCAGGCCCGCGCCGCGATCGAGCAAGAACTCCACGTCGTCCTTGAAGCGGAAGAACGCCGTCGTGAACTCCGCGTGCAGGTAGCGCTCGGAGGTCTTCACGATGCGCGAGCGCGGCAGCGAGTCGACCGCGGTCTGCAGGATCTCCATCGCGCGCTCCGGCGTCCCGTGGAAGTAGATCGGCGGCACGACGCGGCTGTCGTCACCCTCCATGCTGCCCACGCAGTTGTCGGAGTCGGGGCAGGGCGCCAGGCGGTTCCCGTGCAGCCCGATCTCACTCGGGGCACCGGACAGGATGCTCAGCGTGAACATCCCGGCCAAGGCGATGGCGACCACCATCAGGGCGAGCTTGACGAAGAGGGACAAGGGCGTGGCGAGCG
>CAYGPA010000075.1:0-14785 GCA_964351535.1 uncultured Planctomycetaceae bacterium | reverse complement strand
TCGCTCGAGGAGATGCAGGCCATCCGCGCCCACTTCGCGCAGCTCGATCGCGAGCCGACGCTGTGCGAGCTCGAGACCCTCGCCCAGACGTGGAGCGAGCACTGCAAGCACAAGACGTTCGCGGGGACCATCCAGTTCGACGGCGACCTCGGCATCGAACGGATCGACAACCTGTTCCGCGACACGATCCAGCGCGCCACGCGCGAGCTCGATCGTCCGTGGTGCGTCAGCGTGTTCCACGACAACGCGGGCATCGTCGAGTTCGACCGCGGCACGTGCCTCGCCTTCAAGGTCGAGACGCACAACCACCCGAGCGCCATCGACCCCTACGGCGGCGCCGGGACGGGCATCGGCGGCGTGATCCGCGACATCCTCGGCGTCGGCCTCGGCGCGAAGCCGATCGCCAACACCGACGCCTTCTTCGTCGGACCGCCCGACCTGCCCGCCGACGAGGTCCCGCGCGGCGCGATGCACCCGCTGCGCATCCTGCGCGGCGTCGTGGCGGGCGTGCGCGACTACGGCAACCGCATGGGCATCCCGACCGTCAACGGCGGGGTCTGGTTCGACCGCGGCTACGTCGGCAACCCGCTCGTGTACGCCGGTACGCTCGGCATCCTGCCCCGGGAGTTCGCGGAGAAGTCCGTGGCGCCCGACGACGTGATCGTGGTCGTCGGCGGACGCACGGGCCGCGACGGCATCCACGGCGCGACCTTCTCCTCGGTCGAGCTGCACGAGGAGTCCGAGACGGTCTCGAGCTCCGCCGTCCAGATCGGCGACCCGATCACGGAGAAGCGCGTGCTCGACGCGCTGCTGAAGGCCCGCGACCGCCGCCTGTACCGCGGCCTGACCGACTGCGGCGCCGGCGGACTCTCCTCCGCCATCGGCGAGATGGGCGAACACTGCGGAGCCGAGGTCGACCTCGAGCGCGTCCCGCTGAAGTACCCGGGCCTCACGGCCGCGGAGATCTGGATCAGCGAGGCGCAGGAGCGCATGGTCCTCGCCGTTCCCCCGGAGAAGCTCGACGCGCTGCTCGCGGAGTTCGCCGCCGAGGACGTCGAGGCCACCGCCGTCGGCCGGTTCACGGGCAGCGGTCGACTCGTGCTGCGCTACGACGGCCAGGTCGTCGGCGACCTCGACATGCGCTTCCTGCACGACGGCACGCCGCGCCCCGTGCGCAGCGCGACCTGGAGCGCCCCCGAGCACGCCGATCCGGGCGTTCCGGCCTGCGACGATCCCGCGGCGATGCTGCTCGCGCTGCTCGCCGATCCCGAGGTCGCGAGCAAGGAGTGGATCGTGCGCCAGTACGACCACGAGGTGCAGGGCGCCTCGGTGGTGCCGCCGCTGGTCGGACCGCGCGGCTCCGGGCCCGGCGACGGTGCGGTGCTGCAGCCCATCGCCGGCAGCCGGCGCGGCGCGGCGCTCGCCGTCGGCGCGAATCCGCGCTTCGGAGCGCTCGACCCCTACGCCATGGCGCTCGCCGTCCTCGACGAGGCCCTGCGCAACGCCGTCTGCGTCGGCGGCGATCCGCGGCGCACGGCGGTGCTCGACAACTTCTCGTGGGGCAACTGCAAGCGACCCGAGCAGCTCGGCGCGCTGGTCCTCGCCGCGCGCGGCTGCTGCGACGGAGCGCTGGCCTTCGGCACGCCGTTCATCTCGGGCAAGGACAGCCTCAACAACGAGTACCGGGTCGGGGAGCGGACGCTGTCGATCCCGCCGACGCTCCTGATCTCCGCCCTCGCGATCGTTCCCGACGTCGCGCACGCCGCGACGATGGACCTGAAGGGCGCCGGGAACCGGATCTACCTCGTCGGCGGGACCGCGCCCGAGCTCGGCGGTTCGCTGTACCTGCACCACGTCGGCCGGACCGGCGGCCGGGTGCCGCGCCCCGACCTCGAACAAGCGCCCGAGGTCCTGGCCGCGCTGCACGGCGCGCTCGCCGCGGGCCTCGTCCGCAGCGCCCACGACCTCTCGGAAGGCGGCCTCGCCGTCGCCGCGGCCGAGATGGCCTTCTCCGGCGAGCTCGGCGCGCGCATCGAACTGGCCGCGGTGCCGGTCTCGGCCTCCGCTCCCTCCGCCACCGCGGCGGACGAGGACCCGGGCACGGACGAGAGCGCCCCCACGGACCCCGTCGCGGTGCGCCTCTTCTCGGAGTCCTGCACGCGCTTCCTGGTCGAGGTCGAACCGGAACACGCGGCGGCCTTCGAGCGCCGCATGAAGGGCCACCCGTACGCCGCGATCGGCGAGGTGCGGGCCGACCCGCGCTTCACGGTCCTCGACCTGGACGGCGAACCGCTCGTGGACCTGTCGCTCGACGAGCTCCGGCGAGCCCACGCGGGTCCCTGGACGGATGGATTCGGGAGCGAAGCATGATCGCCGGCATTCCCCGCACGCTCGTCCTGCGCACCGCGGGCACCAACTGCGACCGCGAGACGGTCCTCGCGCTCGAGCAGGCGGGCTCCGAGGTCGAGGTGCTGCACCTCCACCGCCTCATCGAGGATCCCGAGCGCCTCGCGCGCTACGCCGCCCTGGTGATTCCCGGGGGCTTCAGCTACGGCGACGACGTGGCCGCGGGCCGCGTGTTCGGCCTCGAACTGCGCCACCACCTGCTCGCTCCGCTGCGCGCGTTCGTCGACCGCGGCGGCCTCGTCCTCGGTGTCTGCAACGGCTTCCAGGTGCTCGTCGACACGGGCCTGTTCGACGGCACCGCCGCCACGCCGCGCACGGAGCGCGGCTACGCGCTGCACGCCAACGCGTCGAACCGCTTCGAGTGCCGCTGGGTCACGCTCCAGGCCGAGGCGTGCGCGTGCCCGTGGCTCGAGCCCGGCGAGACGCTCCCGATGCCCGCCGCTCACGGCGAGGGCCGCTTCCTCGTGCGCGACGCGGCCGTCCTCGAGAGCCTGCGCTCCGGCGGACAGATCGCGCTGCGCTACGTGTCGTCGACCGGCGACGGCGAACCCGCGCGCTACCCGGACAATCCCAACGGCTCGGTCGAGGGCATCGCCGGCATCTGCGACCCGAGCGGCCGCGTGCTGGGCCTGATGCCGCACCCCGAGCGCAACGTGTCCCCGTTCCACCACCCCCTCTGGACTCGCATGCCGCGGCGCAGCGAGGGCGAGGGGCTGCGTTTCTACCGACGGATGATCGAGTTCGCGGCCCGGTCCGCGTGACGCGCGCCTCCGTCACTCCCAAAGCCTTTTCCAACGAACCGTCTCGAGAGAGAGAGTCCACACCATGAACAAGACGACTCTTGCCGTCCTGCTCGCCCTGCCCCTCGGAACCTCGTGCGCGGCGCTCGCCGCCGGCACGGCCGCGGGCATCGTGATCAGCAAGGAAGCCACCGACAACCACTCCTACGTGTCGCGCGTGAGCGCCGACGTCCACGAGGTCTGGGCCACCGTGAAGACCACCCTGTCGGACGCGAGCACGAGCCTCATCGAGGTCGACGAAGGCCTGCGGACCGTCAAGGGCAAGATCGACGGCGCCGACGTCCAGATCTCCGTCGAGGCCTACGACATCGACAAGACCACGATCCGCGTCCTGGCCCAGCGCTACTACATGAACGACGGGGACACCGCGGAGTGGGTCATGGACAAGCTCCTGACCCGCCTCGAGGTCTAGGAGTCAGGACGACGAGTCCGCGTCGCGCAGCGCTGCTCGCACCGCGGCGCGGTCCGCGGTGGGCACGTCCCGACGGCACGTGCGGCAGTAGCCCTGCAGCACGAGCGAATGGTTCACCAGGTCGAAGCCCTTCTGCTTGCAGGCTTCGACCTGGAGTTCCTCGATGCGGTCGTCGCGGAACTCCTCGATCCGTCCGCACTTCAGGCAGACCATGTGGTCGTGATGGTGATGCCCCAGGACGTGCTCGTAGACCAGCTCGCCGCGGCCGGTGTCGAGCGAGTCGATGAAGCCGCCGTCCTGCAGGAGCGACAGGGTCCTGTAGACCGTCGCCCGGGAGACCTTCGGACCCTCTTCCCCGCGCAGCCACCCGAACAGGGTCTCCGCGCTGAAGTGCTCGTGCGTGGCGAACGCGCGATCGAAGATTCGACGACGCTGCGGCGTCAGCCGGAGTTTCCGCTGGCGCAGGTAGGTCTCGAAGGCCGACAGGATCGCAGCTTGCTTCACGGACTCGTTTCCGCGGGCCGAATCGGGCGGGACGTGGCGTCACCCATCCCAACGGGCCTTGCACGCAGCATCGGGTTTCGCGGACCGTATGGCAAGCCGCTGCGCGTCGTTGCCCGGTGACTTCGCCCCGGTCGGGTCCGAGGTCACACCTGGCCCGGGCTCGTCCGCGCGGCGTCCCGGCGCAGGCCGATGTCGCGCCGACCGAACTTGCCCTGCCAGCGAATGCGATCGAAGGCCTCGTAGGCCTTGGCGCGCGCGGCCTCCATCCCGTCCCCCATGGCCGTCACGCAGAGCACGCGCCCACCGTCGGTGACGACGCCTTCGGCGCGCTGCTTCGTGCCCGCGTGGAAGACGACGACGTCCGGATCGGACTCGGCCTCGTCGAGCCCGTCGATGAGGTCGCCCCTGCGGTAGCTTCCGGGGTAGCCCTCCGAGGCCGCGACGACGCCGACACACGTACGCGCATCCCACGCGGGGCCTTCGAGCTTGGCGAGCTCGCCGCGCGCGGTGGACTCGAGGAAGGGCAGCAGGTCGCCGCTCAGCCGGCGCACGATGGCCTGCACCTCGGGGTCGCCGAAGCGGCAGTTGTACTCCAGCACGCGCGGCCCGCTCTCGGTCAGCATCAGCCCCACGAACAGGCATCCGCGGTACTCGACGCCCTCGCGCCGCAGGCCGTGCAGCGTCGGGACGAGGATGTGCTGCTCGACCTGACGCATCTGACGCCGGTTCAAGGAGCCCGCCGGGGAGTACACGCCCATGCCGCCCGTGTTCGGACCGGTGTCGCCCTCGCCGACCTGCTTGTGATCGACGACGGGGTCGAGGATCAGGAGCGCCTCGCCGTCGGTGATCGCGAGGACGCTGATCTCCTCGCCCTCGAGGAATTCCTCGATGATGACCTGCGCGCCGGCTTCGCCCAGCGTGCGCTCCTCCATGATCTGGTCCACGGCCGAGCAGCCGGCGCGCGCGTCCGTGACCACGAACACGCCCTTGCCCGCCGCGAGGCCGTCGGCCTTGACGACCTGCGGCCACGTGCTCTGGCTCTCGAGGTAGGACTTCGCCGCGCCCGAGCGATCGAAGCGTCGCCCCGCCGCGCACGGGATGCGGTAGCGCTGCAGGAACTCCTTCGAGTGCACCTTCGACCCCTCCAGCCGCGCGCCGGCCGCGCCCGGCCCGAAGACCGGGATGTCGCGCGCGCGCAGCTTGTCGGCCAGGCCGGCGCACAGCGGGTCCTCCGGACCGATCACGACGAGGCCGACGCCTTCGTCGCGCGCCAGGCGCACGAGACCATCGAGGTCGTTCGCCGCGACGGGGACGTTGCGCCCCACGGTCGCGGTGCCGGCGTTGCCGGGCGCGATCACGACCTCTTGCACGCGCTCGGACTGGGCGAGCTTCCACGCGAGGGCGTGCTCGCGCCCTCCGCCGCCGACGACGAGGACCTTCATGTTGGCTCGGTTGGGCATCCTGGCATCCAGCTGGGGCCGGCGCGCGCGGCGCCACGGAGAGGGTGCGCGAAGAGCTCGAAAGGTCCGCGACGCACCCGGCGCACGGTAGCCCCAGCCCCCCCGCTGCACCAGCACGCACCAGGCCAAAACCCCTCGCGCGGCGCCCGGCGCGCCGGTTACGCTCGGCCTGCGCGGGGAGTACCTCAGTTGGTAGAGGGGTAGCTTTGGGTGCTACCAGTCGTGGGTTCGAGTCCCATCTCCCCGACCACGCCCCTCCCTCGGCTATGCTGAGCGGGTTCGTACCGCTGCCGCTCGTCGCGCCGGCTGGGATCGCACGCAGGAGGAGATACATGCACGCATCGCGCACCGCGCGTGCCGCCGTCGCCGTCGTGACCGCGCTGGCGCTGGTCGGCTGCAAGGGTCCGCTCTCGAAGCGCGCCCAGGACGTCGCCAAGGACTGGTCCAAGGTCATCCGCGCCAACCAGGTCATCCCCGTCTACCCCATGACGGAGGACCTCGAGCCCGGCGACGTGTTCCTCGTCGACGCCCCGGTCAACGAGCAGGCGGATCGGTACGAGTCCGAGGGCTACCTGCCCCTCGACAACCACCTCGTGCGGCTCCCCGCCCCGGGCTACCGCAGCTTCTACCGCGACGGGTACTGGCGCGGCTACGGCTCCGAGGACGCGCGCGATCGCCCGCGGCCCGATCGGCCCGACGAGGACGCGCCCGAGGACCACCGCTTCGGAGACTCGCCCGCCCCGATGGCGGCCTTCCCGTCGTACAGCTTCAGCGTGGAGCGCGGCGGCGGGCTCGACCTCGGCCTGCCGATCTCGGGCGTGCCGATCGCCATGGGCCTCATGGCCGCGGACCGCGGCGAGGCCTCCGTGACCATCAACGACGCGCTGACCTACGGCGTCGGAACCGTCGAGCTGTGGGACGCCGTGCGGGGCTGGGCCGAGCAGCCGCTCGTACGCGCGAAGCTGTCGCACCTCCACTCGCAGAACATCTCCGAGCGCACGGGGCCGCCGCGGCTCTTCCTGCGCGTCGTCAGCCGCGTGTACCTCACCGGCGGCGTCAGCGTCACCGTGAACCGCGCCGACCTGCGCGCGCTCGACGCGCGCGGCGGAGCGGACCGCTCCGTCGAGCTGCCGGGCCTGCTGTCGACCGACGCCGCGCAGGCCGCGGTCTACCAGGCCAACCTCGAGGGCATCTCGACCTCGCTCTCCGACGCCATGCCGGGCGGAGCCATCAAGCTCGGCTACGCCAGCAGCTCCTCGGTGTCGCTCCAGGAGCAGTTCGAGCGCCCGCTCGCGATCGGCTACCTCGGCTTCGACGTTCCGCTGTACGCGGGCGGCGCCCTGGGCGCGCCCGTGGCCACGCGCCAGGTCCTGCTGCGCGAGGCCCAGCCGCCCGCCACGCTGTCGCAGCTCTCCGCGGACCAGCGCCAGTTCGACCTGCGCGCCGTCGAGCTGCAGCACCAGGCCGTCGCGGATCCCGATCTGGCCGCCGCCGTGTGCCGTCGCGCCGCGACGACGCTGCCGACCGCGACGTTCGCGAGCCTGCAGCCGGAGGAGGCCCCGGACGTCGCGTTCACCGCGGACGAGGTCGTGGAACGCTTCCTGATCGCGGCCGAGCGCTACGTCAGCCGCGCGGGCGACAGCGGTCTGAGCTACAAGGAAATCGTCAGTGCGATCGACGCGGCCCAGGCGGCCGCTCTTCAAGGAGGAGGAGACTGAAATGGGTGAGGACTACTTCGACGAGGACGTCTCGACGGCGACCGCCGACGAGCTCGGCAACCTGATCAAGCTGCGCCTGCGTCGCTACCCGAGCGTCCAGGTGTTCAAGAAGAGCCGCAAGACGATCTTGCGCACCTGGCGCATCGAGTTCGAGGTCCACGACGTCGAGGGCGAGGTGCTCTGACCCGGGCCTTCGCGAGCCGGACGGTGCCGGTGGGAGGTTCGCGGATCCGTCAGCGCTCGCCCGCGGGCCGTCCCGGTTCGACCCGTTCCTCGACCTCGCGCAGCAGCGCGCGGCCCTCGTCGTCCTCCGGCGCGTCGCGGAAGGCAGCGCGCAGGCGCTCCAGCTCCTCGCGGGCGAGCTCGACTTCACCGAGGTGCGCGCGGGCCAGCGCGCGGAAGGCGTGCACGAGCGACGCCAGGTCCTCGGGGACTGGAGGCAGCGGCTCCCCGAGTCGATCGAGGATCTCCAGCGCGCGGGCGTGTTCGCCGGAACGGCAGGCGAGCCCACCCAGGATGGCGGTCATCGGCGGGTGGTCCGGTTCCTCGGTCAGCGCGAGCTCCACCGCGCTGCGCGCCTTCGCGTAGACCTCCGGCGCCAGGTCCGGCCGCAGGAGGACCTTCGACGCGAGCTTGACCAATCCGTACCGGTAGCGCTTGCGATCCTCCACGGGCCGGCCGGCCTCCGCGAGGGCTCGGTGCGCGTCCCGCATCGCGTCGAGGGCGTCGCCGAGCCTGCCGCGGTCGACCATGCGGCTGGCGTAGTAGGCCTGCGTGTCCGCGAGCTGCTCGGCGCCCCAGATGTCCCGCGCGACCGCGACCAGGTCGCGCAGCAACTCGTCGGTCTCGAGCACGCTGGCGGCGTCGTTGCGCCCGCGGACGACCTGGAACAGCAGGTCCGCGGCGAGCAAGAAGTAGACGCCCCGCGGCCGCTTGCAGGCACGGAGCCGCTCCACGGCTTCACGGAGGAACGGCTCCGCCGCGTCGTGATCACCCTCGTGATACAGGGCGCGCCCGTACCCCAGGGCCGCGACCGCGAGCATTGGGCTGTCGTCGGGATAGAACGCGTGCGTCTCGTCGTAGGCCTCGCGCACGGTCTCGCGCAGACCCTCGAAGCCGGCGTTCATCTGGACCACGGCGCGCGCCTCCAGGGTTTCGAGGATGCGGAAGTGCTCGGGCGCCCGGCTCGCGCGCAGGATCGCGAGCGCCTCCCCGAGCAGCTCCTCGGCCTCGGCGTACTCTCCGCGGTTGCCCAGCAGGTCGGCGAGCCGGAAGCGCGCATCGTAGGCCGCGAGACCGGGCGTGTCGGACGCCTGGTCGAGCGTGGCGATGGCCTCGCGCAGGGCGCTCTCGGCCTGCTCGTCCTCGCCCTGCGCGCGGAGCACGGCCCCCAGGCGCGCCATCGTGATCGCCACGTTCGGATGGTCCTCGCCGTAGACCCGCTTCCACACGCCGAGCGACTCGCGGCAGAGATCGGCGGCCGTCTCGAAGTCTCCGGCGTCGCGCAGGCGCTGGGAGAGCGTGTCCAGCACCGCCGCGAACGTGGCGTCCTCCTCGCCGAACATCGCGCGCACGTCCGCCAGGACCTGCTCGACCTCCCCGCGGTTCGCGGCGCGCCCGGGGTCGGTCATGGCGAGCACGTCCTGCAGCGAGGCACTGATCTTCCCGGAGCGCTCCGCCTCCGCCCGCGCGCGCAGGAAGCCCGCGGTCGTCCCCGCGAGGCCGAGCCCGACGACGATCACGAGGACGGCGGCCGCCGTGACCGCCTTCCGGTTGCGGTGCGCGAACTTGGCGAGGCGATACCGCGCCCCCGGAGGCCCGGCCTCGACCGGCAGGTCCGCGAGGTGTCGCTCCACGTCCTCGGCGAAGGCCGAGGCGGTCTCGTAGCGCCGCGTGCGGTCCTTCTCGAGCGCCTTCAGCACGATCCAGTCGAGGTCGCCGCGCAGGTTCCGCGACAGCGCTCCCGCGTCGCTGCCGCGCGAGCGCGCGATCTTCTCGCCGTCCGCGCCGAGCTTGCTGATGCGCGTCGACGGCGACGGCGGCTCGTCCTCGCGGATCATGCGCGTCATCTCCTCGAACCCCGCGGTGCGAAGGTCCGTCGGATCGACGGGCGTGGTGCCCGTCAGCAGCTGGTACAGCAGCACGCCGAGGGCGTAGATGTCGCTGCGCGTGTCGACGTCGAGGCCGCTCATCTCGGCCTGCTCCGGCGACATGTACTCCGGCGTGCCGATGATCTGGTGGAACTCGGTGAAGAGCGTGCGTTCGGTCAGGCGCTGGTTCGTGGCCTTGGCCACGCCGAAGTCGATGACCTTCGGCACCGGCTTGCCGTCGTGGGACGTGACCAGCACGTTGGTCGGCTTGAGGTCGCGGTGGATCACGCCCTTCTGGTGCGCGTGCTGCACCGCGCGGCAGACGTCGACGAAGAGCGCGCGGCGCTCCGCGGTCGCCAGCTTGTGCGTGTCGCAGTACTCGTGGATCGGCACGCCGCGCACGAGCTCCATGACGAAGTAGGGCCGACCGTTCTCCGTCGCGCCGGCGTCGAGCACGCGCGCGATGTGCGCGTGGTCCATGAGCGCGAGGGCCTGGCGCTCCGCCTCGAAGCGCGCGATCACCTGCACGGTGTCCATGCCGAGCTTGATGATCTTCAGCGCGACCTTGCGGCGCACCGGGTGCTGCTGCTCGGCCATGTAGACGACGCCCATGCCGCCCTCGCCGATCTGCTGCAGCAGCTTGTACGGCCCGATGACGCTACCGGGCCCCTCCTGCGGCGAGACGACCGCCGGACTCTCCAGGAACCCCTGGGCCTCGTCGTGAGCCGCGAGCAGCGCCTCGACGCGCGCGCGCAGGTCGGCGTCGTCGCCGCAGGCCCCGTCGAGGTAGGCCCGCCGCTCCGCGCCCGCGGCCCGGGTCGTGGCGGCGTGGAAGAGCGTCTCGATCGATCGACGGGGTTCGTTCTCCATGGGCGCAGCCTACGGGCTGCCGAAGTCCCCTGCGCCGGCCGCGCCGCGCGCGCCTCACGAAATCCCGGAGAACCTCACTCTGTTCAGGTCAGGCCGAGTCGCCGTGGACCTCGTGGTACAGGAAGGCCCGCGCGTAGGCCCAGTGCCGATCCGCCGTGGCCGGCGACACGCCGAGCGTCGCCGCCACCTGGTCCAGCGTCAGCCCCGCGAAGAAGCGCAGCTTCACGAGCTCCGCCTTGTCCGGGTCCTCGGCCGCGAGCTTCGCCAGCGCCTCGTCCAGCGCCAGCAGGTCGAGCGCCGCGAGCGGATCCTCCCCCGCCACGTCCTCGAGCTCCACCCGCTCGCGATCCCCGCCGCGCTTCAACCGCCCCTTGGCCCGCGCCCGCTCGACGAGGATCCGCCGCATCGCCTCCGCACACGCCCCGAAGAAGTACCGCCGACTCTTCCAGTCCCGCCGCTCGTCCCCCGCCAGCCGCATCCACGCCTCGTGCACGAGCGCCGTCGGCTGCAGCGTGTGCCCCGGCGCCTCCTGCGCGAGCTTCGCCGCCGCGAGCGCGCGCAGCTCCGCGTAGACGACGTCGAGCAGCCGCTCCGCGGCGCGCTCGTCCCCGCCCGCGAGCTGTTCGAAATGGCGTGTGATGTCGGACATACGCCCTCCCAGCGTACGCTGCGGCGTGAGTCCGTTGCACCTCGAGCGCGTCCCACCGGCCGCCCGGGCCCCCTGGCGCCCCGGCCTAGGACCCTCTCCGGTCGCCCGGTATCCTTGGCCCCGGAGCGCCCGTAGCTCAGCTGGATAGAGCATCGGATTTCTAATCCGACGGTCGCAGGTTCAAGTCCTGCCGGGCGCGCCACGGACACACTGGTGGAGGAAACGAGTCCGTGACGGATGCGGAGGAGATCCAGGCCGCGGGCGCGAGCCTGCGGGAAGGCGAGGTCGTCCGGGGGCACGTGATCGAGGCGCGCCTGGGCGTCGGCGGGTTCGGGGCGGTCTACCGCGCGCGACAGCCGCGGACCGACCGGGTGGTCGCCTTGAAGATCGTTCCCGCGTCGCACGCACGGCTGCTCGAGCGACAGCACCGTGCCGCGGTCCAGACGCTGGACCTCAATCACCCCGGCGTCGCTCGCGTCTACGACGTCGGAACGCTCGAGGACGGTCGTGGCTTCGTCCTCATGGAGTACGTCGAGGGGTCCGGGCTCGGCGAGATCCTCGAGGAGGGCCCGGTGCCCGTCCTGGCGGCGCTGGAAGTCGCCAGGTCCATCGGCGGCGCGCTGAACCAGGCTCATGAACTCGGCCTCCTGCACCGGGACGTGGCCCCGAAGAACGTCATCGTTCCTCGCCGTGCCGACGGGAGCCACGACTTCGCGTCCGCCAAGCTGCTGGACTTCGGCATCGCCGGCGCGCTCGAGATCGAAGCGGAAGCCGGGCTGACGACGATCCCCGGTCAGGTGTTCGGCACGCCGCTCTACATGTCGCCGGAGCAGTTCCGGGGCGAGCCCCAGACCACGGGGACGGACGTCTACGGCCTGGGCGCGCTGCTGTTCGCCATGCTCGTGGGGCGACCGCCCTTCGGCCTGCGCAACGAGTCCACGTTCGCGGTGGTCCAGGCCACGCTGGAGTCCGCGCCGGAGTTCCCGCCCGAGGCCACCGTCCCCGGCGACCTCCAGGCCCTCGTGCTCCGCTGCCTGGCGAAGAAGCCCGCCGAGCGTCCGTCCACGGCGGAGCTGCTCGAGCTCCTCGCCGCCCCGCGCGGGTTCGACGAGCCCGCGGCGGGTCGCGCGGCTGCCGTCCAGGCTCCTTCGCCGGCGCCACGCCCCGTGGAGGCTGCGCGGGCGTCCGGTTCGCGCCTTTGGTTCCTCGTGCTCGCGGTCGCCCTGCTGGCCGGGGCCGCCGTCGTCTGGGCCTACCTCGCGAGCCAGGGTGGCGACGGGCAACCGATCCTCGACCCACCGATCGACCCCACTGGGTCGGAGCCGAGCGTTCGCGTGCTGCGACTCCTCTCCGGCATCGCGCTGATCCTCGTCGGCGTCGGCCTGGGGTTCGTCGTGCGGCGCTTCCTGGGCTCGCGCGAGAACGAGCTCGCGAAGAGGGCCGACCGCGTCCTCGGCGGCGTTCGACACTCGAAGACCTTGAGCCAGACCCTCGCCATCGAGGTGCACCATCTCGTCGAGCGCTGCCGCGGACGCGACGGCCAGATCCTCGGGGCGACGATCGCGATGATGATCGACGAGTACGAAGCGGCCCAGGCGTCCTCCGACCGTCAGCAGGCCTTGATGAACACGGTCGACCTCGTCGACCGACTGCACACCAAGGCGTCGCCGTGGTACGTGCGCAAGAAGGAGCTGATCGCGGTCGCGGTCTCGCTGCTCGGGATCGTCACGGGCACGGTCGAGGTCCTGCGCGCGGTGCTCTCCCTGGGTTCCGGCTGACGGGCGACGCGAGGATCCGGCACGACGGTCAGCCGCGTCGGGAAGCGCCGGCGATGCTGAGCGCCAGCGTTCCCCCGATCGCCGCCAGCACGAGGCCGACCATGAGGAACGCGAGCAGGCCCACGTGGCCGCCGAGCCACTCGCCCGCGACGACGAGGTAGTCGTTCTGCAGGCCGAAGGAGCCGTTCTCCGCGTAGGCGACGCGCGCCGAGGGGCTGAACGCCAGTCCGCCGAGCAGCCAGAGCTCGTGGCCCAGCAGGGTCCAGGCGGCGAGGCCGTAGGCGAAGCGTTCGCCGGCGCCCTCGGTGAAGCCGCCGGTCCATGCGCGGTGTACGGCGAGGCAGCCGAAGGCGATCTCGGCGAAGTGACCGGCCAGCGCGCGCAGCAGCGTGTGCAGCGGCGTCAGGACCAGCAGCGGATAGCCGACGAGCAGCGCGACCAGCACCGCGATGCGCAGCGCGGGCGCGCGGATGCGGAAGGCGGCGACGGCTCCGACGGCGACGGCCAGCAGCGAGATCGCGTTCGAGCGCTCCTGCGACGCGGCCATGGCCTCGCCCATGAGCGAGATCACCGGGATCGACGGCGCGCCGCAGAACCAGTCCGCGGCGCAGTGGCCGAGCTCGTGGACGATCGAGCGCAGGAACCAGGCCGCGAAGCGCAGCAGCGGCGTGGCGGCGACGACCGCGGCCGCCGCGGCGCCGGCGCCGAGGTACACCAGCGGCTCGAGCGGTGAGCGCGCGTGGCCGGCGAGCGCGCCCCTCACTGGCTCGTCCCCGTCAGGTGCACCTGGAAGGGCGTCGGCGCGTTGGTGGCCCCGTGCCCGAACCACAGCGTGGCGGCGCGCGGGCCCGGCGCGCCGCTCGGGTCGAAGCGCAGCCGCCAGCGGGCGCTGCCCAGGCCCTCGACCTCCGTCCTCGACAGGCAGCTCGCGTTGATCGACGAGCGCAGCACGTTCGCGATCTGCGGGTGGAAGCGCGTCTCGACGTTGTTCATGCCGCCGAAGCAGAGGTGGCAGTAGCTCATGATCGTGCCGCTCCCGCAGCTGCGCTGAGCCTGGCACGAGCCGAAGTAGGTCGACGGCGCGCACTCGTCGAGCGGCGGGCAGTACTCGTGCGTGTGCAGCGTGCCGAAGTTGTGCCCGAGCTCGTGCGCGACGACGACGAAGTCCCAGTTCAGCCCGTGGGGCTGGCCGTCGAACGTACCCCAGTCGATCGAGCCGGAGAGGTTGGCGCTGACGCCGAAGCCGTAGGCGGAGTTGCACAGCGTGCCGATGTAGGCCACGCCGCCGCCGAGGACCTCGCCGCTCAGGAAGTGCGCGAGGTCGGCCTGCGCGGGCCAGCCCCCGGAGGCCCAGGCGGAGCGGAACTCGTTCAGGAGCTCGAACGAGGTCCCGAAGCTGTCCTGGGTCGTCCACGGGTCGTCGGGAGTCGAGTACATGCCGAGGTAGGCGATCGACAGCGTCGTCTGCAGGTCGCGCTGGTAGGTCTGCGCGACGGCGGCGATCAGCGACGTGGCGTAGGCCGCGGCGGCGTTCGCGTCGCCGAAGAGCTGGTGGAACTGGAAGTCGGTCTCGAGCGCCAGGCGACACTCGGTGAAGACGAGGCTCCCGCCGCCGGAGCTCTCCGCGGGCGTGGTCGGCGGGGCCGGAGCGCCCGGGACGAGCAGCGCTCCGCCGCAGACCTGGAGTCCGCCGCTATCCTCGCTGCTCTCGTCGATCTCCGACGGCGCGGCGAGACGCACCCCGCCGGGACCCGTCCCCTCGGGATCGCTGAGCAGCAGGAGCGTGCCGCTCTGCGCGCGCCGGATCCAGCCGCGCGAACCGTGCGCGGAGAGCGCCAGGAACACGTCGGAGCCCGCCTCGCCCTCGACCGTTCCGTGCCAGAGCTGCACGGCCGGGCGCGCGATCTCCTCGCCGTCGAGGAGCAGGATCCCGTCGGCGCGCCACGGGTCGGGGAGGCGCTGCAGGGCCAGCACGAGCCCGTCGAGATCGGGATGCGGCAGGCCGCTCCAGCGCACGCGCTGTCTGCCCTCCGCCTCCGCCCACCGCGCGGCGTCCAGCGCCGCGCGCGCGCCGCGCGCGTCGCGATCGACCTGCACG
>CAYGPA010000074.1:9816-14876 GCA_964351535.1 uncultured Planctomycetaceae bacterium | reverse complement strand
CCTCTTCGTCGGGGATGAGCTCGATCAGGCCGCGCTCCATCTCGAGGAAGGCGATCTTGATCGGGTTGCGCTCGCGCGTCTCGATCAGCGGCGCGGCGCCGCGGATGAGCTCGCGCACGCGCTTCTGCAGCAGGGCGGTCTTGTGGAAGGATCCGGAAACCGACTTCTGCAGGCGCTGGGGCAGTGAGAGTTCCATGCGGGCTTGTGACCTCGGAGGGACCTGGGAGTCGCTCGGGCAAAGAGGGGCAGCGCTCGGATCGAGGATCCCGGAGGCCGGCGGCGTCCGGGGAGTACCGCGGCGGGGGGAGCGGGAATCGCGATCCGGACGCCCCGCGGCATCCGGCCTGGCCGGACAGGAGCGGCCTCGCACTCTCTCACCTCACCGAGCCGAGCGCGGCATCCTAGCCCGCGGGAGGACGGCTCTTCAAGCCCCGGGAGCCCTTCGCGGCGCGAGCCCGGGCCCCGGGCGAGCTCGGAGCCGAACCGATGCGGGCGCCGGCCTCCGGTTGCCCCTCCGCGTCAGCCGGCTCTCCCCGGTCGCCGGCGCTCTCGTCGACCCGCCCGCGGGGCCGCTGCCCGCAGGGCGCCGGCGGGAGCTCGGTCGATCCCGGCGTTGCGGATCGCCGGGGTTACGCGCGGCCCAGGGTCAGGGGATTGCCGCCGTCGAGGACCAGACAGGACCCGGCCGCGGGCCGCGGGGGTCGCGAGCTCGCGCGGGCCCAGCGCTCCGCGGCGCGCGCGCGAGCGCGGGCGGGCCCGTGCTCCAGGCCCTCGCGGGAGGCCAGCCGGCGCAGCGCGACCTCGGGTCCGACGTCGAGCACCACGCGCGCGTCCACGGCGGGCTCCTCGGTCCCCGGGTCCCCGTCGAGCTCGACGATCGTGCAGCTCCGGCCCTCCGCGGCCACGAGGCGCTCGAGGTCCCGCGCGAGGAGCGTCTTGCCGGCCCCCGGCGGACCGCCGACACCGAGCGTCGCCGGGCCGACGGCGCCCGGCGGGCAGAGCGTGTCGAGCGCCTCGCGCAGGAAGACCGAGCGCCGGCGCAGCAGCGGCGAGACGTCCTCGAGCCCGTGCACGACCGCCTCGCACTCGAAGCGCTCTCCAGCGGCGTACCCGCACTCGAGGTGCACGTGCGGCACGCCGTGCGCGTGCGCGGCGTGCATGTCGGACTCGCGGTCCCCCACCATGACCGCGCTGCGCGTCGCGAAGGTCGCGAGCAGATCGGCGATCATGTCGGCTTTGTTCGACACGCCCGGAGAGTGCAGGCAGCGGCGCTCGTGCACGAGCTCGTCGATGCCGACGCTCTCGGTCACGCTCTCGAGGTATTCCTGCGAGCAGTTGCTGGCGATGCCGAGCTTCACGCCGGCCGCGCGCAGCTCGCGCAACAGCTCGAGCGCGCCGGGCAGAGGCTGCGCCAGACCCTGCCTGAGTAGCTCGTGCTCCTCCTCACGACAGCGCTCGAGCACGACCGCGCGCGCGTCGTCGTCGAGGTCGGGGAACACGCGCTCGAACGCGAGTCCGAGCGGGAGGCCGACCATGCTCATCCACTCCGCGTCGCTGGGCTCGGCGCGGTCGAGCCCGAGCTCGTCGAACGCGCGCCGCGCGCCGACACGCGCGGCGGCCGGCCAGTAGCGGTCGGTCGCGACGAGCGTGCCGTCGAGGTCGAACAGGACGGCGTCGAAGAGGAACGGTACGGGGGGCACGCCGCGGCATCCTACGCCGTCGACGTCGAGCCTCCCACGCCCCGAAACGTGTCAGGCGCCGCGTCGGAGCCGCAGGAGATTCGCGAGCTCCCCGAGGGGCATCGGCCAGGGCGCCCAGTCGTCGGCCCCCGCGGCCACGGCCTCGGCGCCCCAGCCCTCGCCGCCGCAGCGCGTGACCAGCAGGCGGGCGCGCGGGTGGCTCCGGCGCAGCTCTCGAACGAGCCCGACGTCCCCCGGGTCGTAGCCGCAGATCCAGACGGAATCGGGCGGCGGGCCGCCCCCTCCGAGCAGGAATTCGATGTCGGGCAGCTCGTGAACAAGGACCCGGCGCAGCGCGCTCAGGAGACCCGTCTCGGCGTGCCGTGCAGCGAGCAGGCAGCGCGTTCGATCCAGGACCTCCGGAGCCGGTGCGACGCGGTTTCGCGTGGCATGTCGCATGGCAAGTTCTCCCTCCCTCGGACTCTCTCCCGGCCGAGCCCCCGCGGCCCGCCCCCCCGGGAAAGAGGGGCGGCGGCACTCCCGCCGCAGGCGGAATCCGCGCCGGGGCGCTCGGTCTCGCCCCCTTGGACGCACGCGGGCCCGCCGGGGTTCCGCAGTCGTCGCGAGGTCCGCCGCGCCCGCGCGGGCCTCCGACGGAGCGGCGGGTCGAGACCGTGGCGGCGCCGTCTTGCCCCGTGCCGACTGCCTGGGTTCCGTGTGGGATCCGTCCCCGCGATCCGCCCGATCTCCCGGATCCGAGCGAGCTTGGAGCCGTCCGCTCTCCGCCGAGGGCCGCCGCTCGCGCTCGACCGAGGCAAGGCGTGTTCCCACGAGGGGTTCGAGCCGGCCCGCCGGCGGATCCCCCACGCAACCCAGTCCGTCCATGACCTATGCTCTGGGCTTCGCGCCCCGCCCCCAACCGCCCGACCGCCCATGTCCGACCGCCCCCACGCACTCCTCCCCCGCGCCGCCGCGAGCCTCGCGCTCGCGGCCCTCTCGCTCGCCGCCCCGGCCGCGGCCCGGATCCAGGATCCGCCGCCCTCGCGCCGCCTGTCGCTCGAGCTCACGTCGGTCAACCGCCTCGCGGGGACCACCGGCTCGATGGTCGGCGCGCACCGGGTCGCCCGCGAGCTCGAGCGCGCGGGCTGGGACGTCGAGATCGACGAGGTCGACGTGCTGCTCTCGCTGCCGCGGCGCCTGGAGCTCTCCATCTTTCCCGACGCGCGCGCCAGCGAGCCGGCCGTCGAGCGCATCGAGGCCTTCGACCCCGACGCCATCCCGCCGGGAGACGTGCCGCCCTTCAGCGCCTGGGCCAAGAGCGGCGTCGTGCGCGCGGCGGTCGTGGACGTCGGCTACGGCCTGCGCGAGGACTACGAGCGCCTCGCGGACCTGGGCGTCGATCCGCGCGGCAAGATCGCGCTGGCCCGCTACGGACGCTCCTACCGCGGCGTGAAGGTCGAGATGGCCGAGCAGCGCGGCTGCGTCGGCGTGCTGCTCTTCAGCGACCCCGCCGACGACGGCGCGGTCCGCGGGACGACGTGGCCCGCGGGGCCGTGGAAGCCGGACTGGGCGGTGCAGCGCGGCTCCATCGGGCGCATGGCCCACGCACCGGGCGATCCGTCGACTCCCGGCTGGCCCTCGCCCGCGCCCGGCGCCGCCGGCGCCGGGAAGCGCCTCGCCGGCGCCGAGCTGGCGGCGGTGCTGCCGAGCCTGCCGTGCCTGCCGATCCGGCTGCGCGACGCGCGCGTGCTGCTCGAGAACCTGAAGCCGGTCGACGTCGGCCCGTCCGACGACGCGCCCGGAGGCGTGCTCCAGCCCCTCGGCCCGGGACCGGTCGAGGTGCGCATGGCGATCGACCAGCCCGCGGAGGTGCGCACGATCGCCAACGTGCTGGCCACGCTGCGCGGCTCGCAGACGGGCCTCGTCCTCGCCGGCAACCACCGCGACGCCTGGATGCGCGGCGCGCACGACGCGGGCTCGGGCACGGTCGCGCTGATGCGCGCGGCCCAGCTGCTCTCCGAGCGCGCCGCGACGGGCTGGCGGCCGCGGGCGTCGATCGTCCTCGCCTTCTGGGACGCCGAGGAGTCCGGTCTGATCGGCAGCACCGAGTGGGGCGAGGCGCACGCCGAGGAGCTGCGCGAGCACGGCCTGCTCTACGTGAACGCCGACGCGGCGGTCAGCGGCACCGCCTTCGGAGCCTCGGGCACGCCCGGGATCCTCGGAACGCTGGGAGCCGTGATGCAGCGTCTGCCGGCGCCGCCCGCCGGCTCCGAGTCCGGCGCGAATCTCGCCGACCCCGCGCCGGCGCCGCCCGCCAACCTGTGGGAGGACTGGGTGCAGCGCTCCGGCGAGGTCGGTCCGGCCCTGCGCCTCCCCGCCTCCGGATCGGACTTCACCGTCTTCCTGCACCACCTGGGGCTTCCGGTGATCGACTTCGGGTTCTCGGGAAGCAGCGGCGGTCAGTACCACACGTACTACGACGACTTCCGCGTCATGGACCGCTTCCTCGATCCGGAGTGGAAGGGCCACGAGATGGCGGCGGCCTTCGTGGCCGAGCTGCTCGCCACCGCGGCGGACCTCGAGCAGCGCCTGTTCGACGACGCCGAGGCCGCGCGCGAGATGGCCGACCACGCGCGGCGCGCCGGCGCGGAGGAGCCCGAGTGGCTCGGCGCGGAGCGTGCCGAGCGCCTGGCCGGGTCCTTCGAGCAGCTCGCGCTGGCCGTCGACCGGGCCCTCGAGCGCGGCGCCGATCGTCCCGCGGGAGCGGGCTTCTACCAGCGCCTCGAGCGCCCGGACGGCCTCCCGGAGCGCGCCTGGTTCAAGAACCGGCTGTGGGCACCGGGCCTCGACACGGGCTACCGCTCCGAGACGTTCCCGAGCCTGCGCACCGCCGCCGACCGCGGCGCCGAGGCCCTGGATCGCGAGCTGGACGACCTGATCGGCGCCGTCGACGAGCTGCGGGCGGACTGGAGCCCCGCGATCGAAGCGCCCGTCGAGGGGCGCTGAGGGAGCGCGCGCGGCGCGTCAGCCGCGGCCGCCGACGACGCGCTCGAGCAGCCAGCCGGCGAGAAACAGCGCCCCGCCCAGCATCAGGCCGCGAAACTCGATCGCCATCGACTTCAGGCCCTCTTCCTCGAGCCCGAGGTCGATGCTCAACAGCACGCCGACGAGGATGACGAGCAGGCCGCCGCCCTGCAGGGTCTTGGCCGCGTACCAGAGAAAGCGCCGCATCGGCACAGCCTACGAACGCACCGGCCGCCGAGCGAGCGCATCGCCGAGCCGCTATCGTGGAAGTCCATGGAGGCGATCTCGGAGGACGCGGCGCAGCTCGTCTGGTGGCTCCACGCGGCGGCGACGTGGGCGCTCGTCGGGCTGATCTGG
>CAYGPA010000074.1:5677-9716 GCA_964351535.1 uncultured Planctomycetaceae bacterium | reverse complement strand
GCTCGTCTGGTGGCTCCACGCGGCGGCGACGTGGGCGCTCGTCGGGCTGATCTGGGTCGTCCAGCTCGCGCTCTACCCGGGCTTCGCGCGCGTGGGCGAGGCGAGCTTCGCCGAGTACCACTCCGACTACACCCGCCGGATGACCTGGGTCGTGGCACCCCTGATGGGCGCGGAGGTCGTCGGCGCGCTGCTGCTGGTCGCCGCGCCGCCGGCGTTCGTGACCCCCGCCGAAGCCTGGCTGGGACTGGCGCTCGCGGCGTCCTGCTGGATCTCGACGGCGGCCGTCCAGGTTCCCCTCCACCGCGAGCTCGGCGCGGGCCAGGACCTCGAACTCGTGCGCCGCCTCGTCGCGACCAACTGGATTCGCACCGGCGCGTGGACGCTGCGCGGCGGGGGCATCCTGGCGATCGCGCTACGCGACGCGGGCTAGCCGGCCCACGCTCCCGGGCCGGGTCGAGCCGCGGGGGCCACTTCGCGGCCCGCGTCGGCGCGGGGAAAGTGCGGTTCAGCACATCGGCCTTCACGGTTGCGTGCGTGCCCCTCACCTCGCTCCCGCGAGAGTGAATTGCGAACTTCTGGCAGTTGTTTGCCTCGAACTCTGCCTCCGGGGAATTCAACCCGGTGGAGGTGTCGAGCATGACAACCGCAACGAACGGCCGACGCGCACCGCACCCGGCGGGAGCGAGGGCGTCGCGCAGGCAGGTGCTGGGTACGGGGATGGGGATCGCCGCGTGGCTCGGCAGTCAGGGCCTGGCGCGCGCTGCACAGGGGCTGGGCGTCGTCGCGGCGGCGCCCCCGGGAGGGCCCGGAACGCGCGTGCAGCACCCCGACGTGCTGCACTGGCTCGTGCGCCACACGACGCAGGGCGCGACGCTCGCCGACGTGGGCCTGGCGCGCACGCTCGGCTACACCGGGTGGCTCGAGTACCAGCTCGCGGCGGACGCGATCGACGACTCCGCGCTCGACGCGCTGCTCGCGCCCTACTCCACGCTGAACATGACGGGGCAGGAGCTCTACACGGCCTATCAGGGCAACAGCGTCGGCGTGCAGCAGGAGCTGAAGGAGGCCGTCGTGCTGCGCGCGGTGCACTCGAAGCGCCAGCTCCTGGAGCGCCTGGTCGAGTTCTGGACCGATCACTTCAACATCGACCACGGCGGGGATCGGCCGAAGCCCTTCAACGCGATGAAGACGCTCGACGACCGCACGGTCGTCCGCGCGCACGCCCTCGGCCGGTTCCAGGACATGCTGCATGCCTCGGCGCGCAGTGCGGCGATGCTCGCGTACCTCAACAACGACACGAACGTCGTCGGCACGCCGCAGGAGAACTACGCGCGCGAGGTGATGGAGCTGCACACCCTCGGCGTCACGGGCCCCTACACCGAGGCCGACATCGTCGAGGTCGCGCGCTGCCTGACGGGCTGGGACTACCGCGGCACCCAGAGCGGCGACTACGGCGCCTTCGCCTTCCGACCCAACCAGCACGACAACGGGGCGAAGGTCGTGCTCGGGATCCCGATTCCGGCCGGCGGCGGCATCCAGGACGGGATCACGGTGCTGGACATGCTGGGAACGCACTTCACGACGGCGCGCTTCCTCGCCAGGAAGCTGACGGCCTGGCTGCTCGCGCCCAATCCTCCGCAGACCGTGACCGACCGCGTGGCCCTGAAGTTCGTCGCCACCGGCGGCGACGTGCGCGCCATGGTGCGCGAGATGTTCGAGCTTCCGAACGTCCTCGAGGCGCGCGCCTGGGAGCAGCCCAAGCTGCGCCGGCCGTTCCAGTTCGTGACCTCGCTCCTGCGCGCGAGCGGCGCCGCCGTCGCGGATCCCGCCGCGATCCTGACCGAGTTGAAGGCCCTCGGGCATTCTCCGTTCGACTGGCCCGCGCCCAACGGCTACCCGGACTCGGTCGAGACCTGGGGCACCAGCATCGCCGGGCGCTTCACGTTCGCGTCGCGGCTGTTCTCCGACCAGATCCCCGGCTGCACGGTCGACACCGTGGCGCTCTTCGCGCCCCTCGGCGGCTTCGCCGTGCCCGACGGGACGAGTCGAATCGAGACGGTTCTCGGCCTCGAGCTCGCCGCCGACGAGCGCGCGGCCGTGCAGACCTACCTCGAGGGCAACCCGTTCGACGAGGCGCTCCTGCGCGAGGCGCTGGCCCTCGCGGCTTCCATGCCGAGCTCGCAGTACCACTAGCCAAGGACCACGACATGGGCAACCGCGACTTCTTCGTGCAGATCTTCCTGCGGGGCGCCATGGACGGCCTCACCACCGTCTACCCGCACGGGGATCCCGACTACGCGCCGAACCGTCCGACGCTGGCGGTGCCGCCGCCGGGCTCGCTCGCCGGTGCCGTCGACCTCGACGGCTTCTTCGGACTGCCGCCGGCCGCCGCGGACCTGGCCGTTCCTTTCAACGCCGGCCACCTGGCGATCGTGCACGCCTGCGGCTCACCGGATCCGACGCGCTCGCACTTCGACGCCTTCAAGCGCATGGAGTTCGGCGTGCCCAATCAGCCCTTCGGCACGCTGGGCTCGGGCTGGCTCGCGCGGCACCTCTCCGTGACGCCGCCGGCCGACCCCACCGCGCCGCTGCGCGCCGTCGCCTGGGAGGACTTCTTGCCGCGCACGCTCTCGCAGGCTCCGGCCGCGGTGCCGGTCGCGGACCCCGCCGTCGTCGCGTTCCCCGGCGACCCCGCCTCTGCAGCGACTCGCAAGGCCCTGCTGCGCAGCGTGTACGCCGCGCGCCCGGCGCCGGTCGGGACGTCCACCGTCGAGGCGCTCGACGCCATCGATGTGCTGAACGCCATCGACTTCGCGGGCTACGTGCCGAGCGGCGGGGCCGTCTACCCGACCGACGACTTCGCCCGCAAGCTGAAGAACACCGCGGCGCTCATCAAGGCCGACGTCGGCGTCGAGGTCGCGGCCATCGACCTCGGCGGCTGGGACCTCCACGCGAACTTCGGCAACCCGGTGTTCGGCGAGATGGTGCTGCAGCTCCAGACGCTGTCGCGCGCGCTCCTCGCCTTCTACCTCGACATCCAGGCACACCTCGACCACGTGACCGTCGCCGTCGTCTCGGAGTTCGGGCGCCGACTCGCGGAGAACGCGAGCCTGGGCCTCGATCACGGGCACGGCAACGCGCTGATGCTGCTCGGCGGCAACGTCGCGGGAGGCGTCGTCCACGGCACCTGGCCCGGCCTCGCTCCGGGAGCCCTGGACCAGGGCGACCTGGCGATCACGACCGACTACCGCGACGTGCTCGGCGAGGTGCTGGTCGAGCGCATGCAGAACCCCGACCTCACGGCGGTCTTCCCGAACCACGTGGCGTCGTTCCCCGGCGTCGTGAACTGACGCACCGAGCACGGCAGGCGGCAAGGGATGCAGGAACGCCCGCGACGGCCTCGAAGGCCGTCGCGGGCGTCTGGATTCCGGGGCCCGCTCGCGCGGGCCGCTCGCAGGGTCTTACTGGCCCGTGAAGGCGCGCTGGAAGACGCTGAGATCGATCAGGTCGACGTCACCATCCTGATCGACGTCGTTGATCGCCTCGAAGTCGTCCGGCGTGTAGGCCACCGCCGGGATCGGACCGGTGAGGAGCGGCTCGATGAAGAACCAGTCGAACTCGTCGACGTCGTGGTCGGCGTCGCTGCCCGGGTTGATCCGCGGATCCATGTCGAACTCGGCCTGGCCGAGGGAACGCATGAACGCGAGCAGCTGGTCCTTCTCGACCTGCGGCAGGTTCATGAACGCGGTCCGCGACGCAGCGGCTTCGCCGTCGTGGTTCACGATCGCGTCGGTCAGGTTGTCCTCGAACGTGCCGCCGGTCGAGCGACCGTCGTGCAACATCGAGCCGCGCAGCGAGATCCCCCAGATGGCGCGGGTGGACATGTGGGTCTCGTCGGCGGGCCCGTCGACGATCGCGTCGCCCATCGCGCCCATGTCGTGCAGCAGGAAGTCCGAGTACGGCTTCACGGGCACGTTCTCGAGCTGGGGCTCGGCCCCGGGGCCCGTGACGAAGGGCGTCGAGACGTGGCACGCCGCGC
>CAYGPA010000074.1:0-5667 GCA_964351535.1 uncultured Planctomycetaceae bacterium | reverse complement strand
CACGGTCTCGCCGGTCATGCCCGACTTCGGAGTCTGGGGCGGGGCCGCCAGCATGCGCTGGAAGTCCGTGAAGCGCTCGATGCGCGTGACGCCGAAGGCGTCGGGCTGGTCCTCGGGATCGGCGACCGTGTCGCACTGGGCCAGCAGGACCTGGTCGCCGTTGGGCGCGTTCTCCGCCTGGAAGAACGTGTTCGTGAGTCCCATCTCGTTCAGGCTCGCGTCCGCGGAGAACGTCAGGACCGTGGCCACGCCACCCTTCCAGCCGAAGCGGCCGGGGCGCATCGGGCCGCCCTCGACGGGCTGGACCATGCGGACCTGACCGCTGACGCCGGGCGGCGGGTTCAGCTCGCCGGCCACGATGTCCGCGTCGACGATGCTCTCCACGAGGCCGGCACCGAAACAGATGGGCGTCAGGCGCTCGGCCGTGACCGTCGCCTCCGGAGGAACGACCTCCATGCAGTTCGGATCGATGGCCTGGAGCTGGAGCAGCGAGCCGCCGAGAGCGTCGAGCGGGTCGAACGGGTTGCCCCCCACGGCGGCCTTGCCGAACCGGGTGACGAGGAAGGAGCTCGCGCCGCCCACGTCCGGAATGCTGTGGCAGTTGCCGCAGGACACGTCGTTGAAGATGGGGCCCAGCCCCTCGTTCTCGGGCAGCGGGGTGTTGAACACCGCGCGGCCGATGAAGAACCGGGCGCGCTGCTCGGCGTCGAGGAAATGCACGGGCTCACCCATCCGGGCCTGCCACATGAGGACTTCACCGGGCTGCGAGACGTTGCCCTGGTCGCTGGACGAGCCGCCGAAGGCGGTCGACCCCGACACGGTCTGGGCACCGGCGAGCGGCGCCACGAGGGCCAGCGCGCCGAGGGCGATGGCTTGTTTCGAGAGCTTGATCATGGGGATCTCCGAGTCCGAGTTGGAGAGTGAGCGTGCGGGGAGGGACGGCGGTGGTCCGCCCCTCCGGTCTTGACTAGGGCAGACGGATGGTGACGCGGCGCGGACGCGAGGCCGAGCCCGGCGAGTCGACGCGGCCGTTGACGTGGGTGTACACGAACGTGCCGGAGCAGCGCCCCACCACCATGTCCAGCCAACCGTCCTTGTTGATGTCGAACACCGCGACGTCGTGGGTGCCCGTGAGCTGGTTGGCGAACAGGCCCGGAGCCCCGACCCAGCCGCTGCCGGAGTTCTGGCGCTCCTCGCGCAAGGTCGGCAGGCCGCCGACCGGCACGTCGGCCAGGTTGTGGTAGACGTGCATCCGGCGGCCGCAGCCGGCGATGTCCACGTCCACGTCGGTGATCAGGACGTCGTTCCAACCGTCGCGGTCGAGGTCGGCGATCAAGTTGTTGCCGCCGAAGCCGTCGTCGCTACCGGTCAGGAAGTCGAACTGCGGAGCGCTGGACCACAGCGCGCGCCCGAAGGCGTCGTTGCCGGTGTTGACGCGGTAGCGGTCGTCGGCGTCGTCGGTCACGACCATGTCCGGGCGGCCGTCGCGGTTCAGGTCCCCCACCGCGAGGTGGTAGGGCTGGAACGAGTGCGGCTGCTGGAACAGGTTGTAGTTCCCGAGCGAGGCCGGGTTGTTGTAGGAGATCGAGACGAACTGCGGCGCGTTCAGCGCGCTGTCCTTCCAGACGTCCAGGGTACCGTCGCCGTTGGCGTCGACGAGCGCGACCGCCATGCCGAAGGCCGACTCGAGCATCTGCGCGGTCATGCGCGAGGCGCTCTGGTCGGTGAAGTTGCCGTTGCCGTCGTTGATGAACAGGCGGTCGTTCAGGTCCAGCCCGGGGGGCTGGCCGCCGCCGCCGGCACCGCTGGAGTCGTAGTCTCCGAAGTACAGGTCGGGCGCGCCGTTCCCGGTCACGTCGCCGGCGACCACGGAGCAGAAGCGGGGGTTGACGGCCATGCCGCCGACGGTGAAGAGCTGCGGGATGCGGGCGTCCTCGTGGCGGAAGCCCTGCCAGTTGCCGGAACCGTCGTTGCCGAGGTTCATGTACACGCGCGGGTGCCCGATGTGCTTCGGGTCGCCGTCGGAGAGCGTGGTGGCCGTGACGAAGTCGTCCCAGCCGTCGCCGTCGAAGTCGGCGATGTAGACGTCGCGGTCGTTGGTCGGCGTCAGGAAGCCCATGTCGCCCGGAACGTCCGACGAGGCGGCGAACTGCGCGGTCCGGTCGACCAGCGTGCCGAGCTCGTTCATGAGCAGGACGTTGGTGCGCTTGCCGGACGTGGTCACGGGCTGCTTGCGGACGACGATCAGGTCGGTCCAGCCGTCCCGGTCGACGTCACTCCAGGCGAAGTCGATCTCGGTGTTCGAGTTCGAGATCGCCGAGGCGGCCGGCTGCAGCCGGGCCTGGTCGGGCTGGAAGGTGACCCACTGCTGGTTGAACTGGGCGGAGGCCGTCGAGGCGAAGGCGGAGGCGAAGAGAAGGGGGAGGATGCGGCGCATCTAGTCTGCTCCGGGTGGGGATCTTGTCGGGGGGGATGCGTTCGGGTCGGGGGGGATGGATCGGCACGGAAGGAAACCCGGCGGCCCGCTCTCGCGGCGCACGCGCCCGGGTTCCCGGGTGGGGATGGCGGAGGTCCTAGTCGACGATCTCGACGTCGACCGGCGGGCTGACGTACGTCAGCTCGGGGCCGTCGAAGATCGCCATGACGTGGCGCAGCCGCTTGCCGACGTGCGGAAGGAGCGCTTCTGCGGGGATCTCGAGCACGGCGTCCGCGGCCTTGCCGTCGGCCCCGAGCTCGCCACGCGAGTTCGTGAACGCGCCGGAGTTCGGGCTGCCGAACGTGTGGCGGAAGTAGGCGTCGTCCTGCAGCGGAAGCTCGTGGTCGCCGATGCGGACGCTGCCGTCGAAGCCGTCGTCCACGATCGAGCCGAAGAGCCAGTAGGACTTCCCGGCGTTCTCGGTGCCCGCGTCGATGCGGATCGGCAGCTTGCCGCCGCCGCCCGCGGTGAGGGGCTCGACGGGAACGTCGAGCGGGATCACCTCGATCGTCAGGCCGACGACCTGTCCGGGGAAGGCCGGCTCGCAGCGCCAGAACGGAATCCCGCTCTCCCCTTCCGCGATCACGTTCGCGGTCAGGTTCTGCACTTCGAGGTGGTAGGTGCCCAGCGAGGTCGGCGCGCGCACGCGGCCGATCACGAGCGACTGCTCCGTGTGGCCGATGCCGGTGATCACGGTCCCGGTCGGCTGCGGGGCGAAGGTGTTCTTGATCGTGTTCTGCATGCCGCCGATCTGGAGCAGGTCGCCCTGGCTCTTCGTACCGCCGAAGCCCTCCGGGTTCCCGACGCCCAGGGGCGACACGAAGTTGTTCATCGGCGGTCCGAGCGGGACCTTGGCGCGCTGCAGCGGGCCGCCGTCGTAGACGAGGTCCAGGGAGAACAGCGCCAGACCCTCGTTGTGGGTGTGGTCGAGCTGGCCGAACACCTCATAACGCAGAGAGTCGCCAGGGTGCTCCTGGGTGTAGGTCTCGCCCTTGCTCTCGATCCGGACGTTGAGGTACGAGCGCGCGCTCTGGGCGGCGCTCGGGGCGGCAAGGGCTCCGGCGAGCACGACGACTGCCAGTTTGGACATTTCACACTCCTTGGGGGGATACGGCGTTCCGGAACAGCATACCTTTCCGGACTGAGTTGTGGGCCGTTTCGGGGGGGGGCTGGAGCCGTGTCGGGCCGAGGGGTGGGTGCCTCGATCACGGACCTCGACGCTGAGACGGATACGGAGGGAACATTGTTCCGTTTCCTCGACGGGAAGAGGACGGAGACCTCGGTGCGCTCGAACGCCCGCAGACGTGGCGTCAGGGCGGTCGGGGAACCTCCGAGAAGTACCCGTACGTTCCGCGCGGACACCCGGATTTCCCGGTTCCGCGCGGGATATGAGGAACGGCTGCCGGATGCGACTGCGTCTCAGGCGCCCGCGGCGGGCTCCCGGAGTTCCCTCGACACGCGCAGCTGGCGCAGGCAGGCCGCCCGCAGCCGCTCGACGGTGATCGTCGCGTTGTCCGCATCGGGCCGGTACGTGCAGTAGTCCGGAGCCGTGCTGCGCACCTTCTCACCGCTCCCGAAGAGGTCGACCTCGGCCGCGGAGGTCGGCGCGAAGAAGGCCACGATGCGCACGTCGCGACACATCCCGACGTGCAGCGCCAGGCTGTCGCTGGTGACGAGCAGGTCGACCAGGCCGATCAGCGCGCCGAACTCGAGCAGCCCGTTCTCGGTGCCGGCGTCGAAGATCGAGACGTGCGGCGCGAGCGCTTCCGCGATGCGGACGTTGCGGTCGCGCTCCTCGGGACCGCCGAACAGCAGGAATTCGACACCGCCCGCGACGGCGCCGTCCAGGGAGCGCGCGAGCTCGACCACGCGTTCGATCGGCAGGCCCTTGGACGTCCAGCGACCGCCGGCGCCGGTGTTCAGACCGACGACGGGGCGCTTCCCGAGGCCGCAGCGCGTCGCGAACTCGCGGGCCTTCTCGAGGGCCGCCGCGGGTACGTCCAGCCGCGGGCGCCCGGGCTCCACGCCGAACATGTCGGCGTAGATCGCGGGGTGGCTGCGCGTGTTGGCGATCTTCAACTCGTCGGCGCGCTGCTTGCCGTGCCTGGAGAGGAGCCCCATGTCGAACCACGGCGCGACGTCGTCGGTGTAGGTGCGCGCTCCGGCGCCCGCGAGGTACGCCCCGGAGAGCTCGACGGCCTCGAGGCGGCTGGCCAATCGACACAGCGGCTCCTCGTCGTCCAGGGAGAGCAACCGGTCCCAGCGCGTGCCCAGCAGGCGGCTGCCCGCGGCCTCCACGTCCTCCGGTGACTTCGGATCCACCGTGACGACCGCGTGGACGCCCGGGTGATGGACCACCAGGTCGCGGGCCGCCGCGGCGGTCACCCACGTGATGCGGCAGGCCTCGTGACGCGCCAGGAGGCCCGGCACGATGGCGGTGGTGCGCAGGACGTCCCCGAGCGCACCCGTCTTCAGGATCAGGACTTCGGTCATGGAACCGCGCAGGATAGCCGCTCGGGCTCGCCGTGCACGCGGCTGCGGCGGCGACGCGCGCCCGCCTCCCCGTCCGTGCCCGCCCCGTCCGTGCCCGCCCCGTCCGTGCCCACCCCGTCCGTGCCCGCCCCGGGCGCTGCCCGCGCCGGGCGCTGCCCGCGCCGGGGGTCCGGCCCGCAGGCCCGGTCCACGGGCCGCGTTCCTCGCCGGGTTCTGCCCCCGCGTTCTTGGACGGAGCGATAAGATCCACGGGCCATGATCGGTACCCCCGAGCCCTTCGTGGAGCTGCGCGCGGCGATTCTCGCGATCGCCGCGGTGCTCGCCGCCGCCCCCGCCCACGCTCAGTCCAGCGCCCCGGCCCCTCCGCAGCCCGTCCGGACGGACGGCTCGGACGTCGTCGGTCGCGGGGACGTCTCGCGCGCCCTGCCCGGGCTCCCGGTCGTCGCCGGCGCGACGCCGCGCGAGCGCGCCTTCGCGGTCCGGGCCCTCGATCCGGTGCGGCAGGTCGTCACGGCGCCGCGCCCCTACGAGATCGACGGCGCGGGGCTCGACGCGGTGACCTTCGCGGCGCTCTACGACGCGCAGACCGGCGCTCTCGCCGCCGCGTTGTCGGCGGTCTCCACCGGGCCGGAGCGGCTCGTTCTGGACCTGCCGACGGGCCTGGCCCCCGGCGACCACTGGCTGACGCTCTGGACGGC
>CAYGPA010000073.1:6842-14887 GCA_964351535.1 uncultured Planctomycetaceae bacterium | reverse complement strand
GGCGACGAGCTCGCCCGTGTTGCCCATGTGGAAGTCGTTGTAGATGTCCCACAGCCCGTCGTGGACCATCGCGTCGACCACCTGACCGTGGCCCAGGCGGATGCCCTCGCGCGCCTGGCGCAGCAGGCAGGCCGCGCCGCTCACGGCCTCCACCCCGCCCGCCACCATCCCGTCCCCGCCCCCGGCGCGGATCGCCTGGGCCGCGAGCATGACCGACTTCAGCCCCGACCCGCAGACCTTGTTGACGGTGAACGAGCCCACCGTGTTCGGGACGCCGGCATGGATGGCCGCCTGACGCGCGGGGTTCTGGCCCAGGCCCGCCTGCAGGACGTTGCCCAGGATGACTTCCTCGACGGCCTCGGGGCCGATCCCGGCGCGGGAGATCGCCTCGCGCACGGCCATCGCGCCCAGCTCGGGCGCGCGGAACTTGCTGAGGGCGCCCTGGAACTTGCCGATGGGGGTCCGGCAGGCGCTGGCGATGACGACGTCCTTCAAGAAGGTGACTCCGAGAGTGGATCCGGCGGGCCGAAGGGCCTCCGAGGCCCCGAAGTGGGCTCGGGACGGGGTCCGCGGCGGAAATGTGGGCCGCACACTATAGGTCCCCCCGGCGGGGCGGCCTAGCCCGCACTGTTGACGAGCACGCGGCCCCGACGACCCGGCCCCGACGACCCGGCCCGGCGGGGCGCCTTGCAAGGTCGGTGTACCCGGCGACCGCTAATGCTTGCAGGAGGTAGGGTTCGGGACGCCGGTCCTGTTGCAATCCCCGGCCCGAGCGCGTATTCCGGACGCCAGGTAGAGGGGAGACTGCGAGGCATGGGATCGGAGGGAAGCAGGCGGCAGGATCCGCATCCCATGGACGATCTCGAACTGGTCGAGGGGCTTCGCGACCGAAGCGACGATGCCGTCGAGGAATTCCTCGCGCGGTACCGCCCGCTGTTGCACCACTGCATCGGGCAGTTCGAGACCGACCCGACCGCCCGCGAGGACCTGTTCCAGGAGCTCCTCGGGCACGTCTTCGAGCGCCTCGACCGCAACACGTTCGACCCGCTGAAGGGCACCTTCGGCACGTGGCTCTACCGCGTCGCCTGGTGCCGCTCCGTCGACCTGAAGCGCAAGCAGAACGCGCGCCGCACGCTGCGACCGACGGCGTCGAACGAGGAGCTCGACGAGCAGGTCGACGAGGCGCCGGAGCCCTCGGAGACCCTGGGGGACCGCGAGCTCGCGTCCTTGGTCCGCAGCGTCGTCGAGGAACTTCCCGATGAAGAGAAAACGCTGATCCGCATGCGCTTCCTGGAGGGATTGACCCTAGCTGAGATCAGCCGGCAGCTATCCATTTCGCTGGAGCAAACGAAGTACCGCCTGCGCAAGGCCCTGACCGACCTGCGCGGCGCATTGCTCCAGCGTCTTCCCCAGGGTGAGACGGTGGAGTGAGCTGAAAGCGATGACTCGGATCTCTGCCGAAAAAATCCCCCCCGCCCGGGCGGAAACTCGGAGTCACCAGCAGGAATGACGACCGTGGAAGCCAAGGGTGGACGCCATCCCAACGCCTGTGAGCGGCGCGACGTTGCGCGCAAGCTCATCCATTGGGATGGCCTGAAGGACGGCGAGCTCGCCGAAATCGAGTCGCATGCGTCGCGGTGCCCGGTGTGCGGGCCGCGCTTGTCAGTTCTGAAACGCTCGCAGCGCATCCTGGACGCGGCGAACACGATGCCGCTGGAGTGCCCCTCCGCCGAGGACCTCTACGACTTCGGCCGCGGCCCCGGACACCGCTCGCTCCCGGTGGAGCGCCTGACCGAGATGCGCGCCCACGTCATGGGCTGCTCGGACTGCCAGGCCATCCTCAGGACCCTGGAGGCGCGACCGCCGCTGCCCCTCGACCTGAGCTCCGCACCGGACGAGGTCGAAGTCGCGCGCCCCCGTCGCCGCCGGCTCTTCCTGCTGCCCCTCGCCGCGGCGGCCGGAGTCCTCGCCGCCGCCGTGCTCTGGCAGGTCGCCGACCCGGGCGGCGCCGGGGACGGCCCGATCACCGCCCGCGCCCCCGCCCCGGGCTACGTCTATCCCGCCAGCCGCACCCTCCGCGGCCTGGACGGACCCCTCTACTACCCCCGTGGCCAGGTCCTCGCGGGCCGCAACGGGGGCCTGCTGTACGGTCTCGAATTCGAGATCCAGCCCCAGGAGGGTGCGAGCGAGTACAGCGTGCGCCTCTACCGGCAGTCCGACGACGTCTTCGACCGCGGCGAGCAGATCTCCGTGTTCCGCGGCGCCGCCCCCACGGTCACGCCTCCCTCCACCTTGTTCGACCAGTTGACGCCTGGCGGCTACACGTGGGAAGCTTGGTGCGTCGTCGACGGCCTCGACAAGCTCTTGGACCGCAGGGACTTCGACGTGATCCGTGACCCCGAGCTGCTCGACCGGCTCGAGGACCTGGAGCGGCTGGAGGAGCCCCAGAAGGGCAACTCCATCCTGACCCTCCTGAATGGCAACCACTTCTACACCGACCTGCGCGCCCACGCCCGGACGCTGCCGCCCTCGGTCGAGCGCGATCGATTCCTCGCGCTCCCGAGCGAGTAGCGCTCTGCGCGCGGCGGCCCTCGCGGCCGTGCTCGCGTTCACGGGGGCTCCGGCAGCGGCCGGAACCGCCGGTCCCGGGTCGAGCGTCGAGGACCTGCTGAACCAGTTCGTCGCCGGCCTGAGCGACCTGCGCGCCGGCAACGACGACGCCGCGTCGGCCCTCGAGGGCGTGGCCGCGGAACTCTGCGAGCGGCACGACCGCTGCGACGCGGTGAACATCGCTTCCTTCTATGCCTCGCTTCCCGCGGCCGCCCGGCGCGAAGGGCTCGAGGCCGAGGCGCGCTTCGGGGACCTGCACGGCCGGGTGTACGCCGCCGAGGGGCTCGACCACGCGGCCTGGGCCGAGGAGAGCGAGTCGATCCGCGCCGACCTGGACCGCCTGATCGCGGACTGCCGCGACGCGGCCGATCCAGTCCCCGCCGGTCGCGCCCTGTGCCTCTCCGCGCAGCTGCTCGGCTCGCGCGTCTCCGGCGGGCGCCTCGACCGGGCCACGCGGCGCGAGGTGGCCGAGCGCGCCGAGGCGGAGGCCCGCGAGGCGATCGAGCTCCTCCAGCGTGCGGGAATGGTCAAGGTCGCCCTGAAGCCGCGGCACACCCTGGCCCTGCTCCTGTCGGACATGGGCCGCGGCAGCGCCGCCCGCACGGAATTCGAGACGCTGAAGGCCGAGTCCGAGCGGATCGACTACGCCCCGTACCGGGAGCACGCCGTCGTCGGACTGATCGACCTCGCGCGCAGCAACGGGGACGTGCGCGAGGAAGAGCGCCACATCGAGACGCTGGCCACCTTCCGGCAGCCCGACGAGTGCTGGGCCCTGACCCATCGGCACGGCTGGCGCCTGCTGATGACCGACAACGCCCTCGGCGCCATGGAGTTCCTCGAGCGCAACCGGCCGCGGGGCGGCGACGAGCAGGAGCTCGTCGAATGGAACTTCCTGATGTCCATGGCCGCGACCTGGCTCGGCGACCCCGAGCTCGCGCAGACCTACCTCGACGAGGCCTACTTCGACGTCCCCGGCCACGAGCCCTACGTGCTGGCCCAGGCGCGCATCGACCTCGCCCGCGGCGACTACCACAGCGTGCTCGGCCTCTTGACCGACAGCTACGTGCTCGACGGCCTCGCGGAGCTCGAGCGCGTCGTGGCCCAGACGATCCTGGGCGAGGCCCTGCTGCGCACCGGCATGGTCGAGGCGGCCACCGAGGAGCTCGAGTACGCCCTCGAACTCTGCGAGCGGTTCTCCGACGCCGTCGAGGACGAGCGCGAACTGGCCGGCGGACCGCTCGGAGTCATCGGCGAGTGGATGGGCCTGCACACGATCGCGCTGCTTGCGGAGGCCTATGCCGAGCGGGGCCGGGACCTCGAAGCCGCGCGCCTGATCGAGGACTGCCAGTCGCGCTCTCTGCGCACCGACCTCGACATGGCGGAGCTGCGCGTGCGCGCCGGGAAGCCCGCGGGCGGCCCGCGCCTCTCGCGCGAGGACCTGCTCGCCTGGGCGCGCGCGTCCGACCTCGGCCTCGTGACCTGGGTGGTCGGCGCCGAGCACTCCGTCGTGGTCCACGTCGACCCGCAGGGCCGCGCGAGCGCGCGCGTCACGCGCCTCGGACGCAGCCAGGTGCAGGAGGGCGCCCGCCGCCTGCGCGAGCGCGCGCGGTCCGCACAGCTCGACGCGCTGCGCGAGCGCGTGGCCGACACCGGCGCCGAGCTGGCTCGCAGCCTCCTTCCGGACTCGCTCCTCGCGGCGCTCGCGGCAGGCGGCCTGAACGCCTCGGAGCGAACGCTGCTCGCGCTCGTCCACGGACCGGTCGAGTCCCTGCCGCTCAGCCTGCTCGACGTCGACGGCCGCTCGCTCGACGAGCTGTGCACGCTGCGCGTGCTGCCCGGCGTCCCGACCGACCGGCCCGGTGAGGCTCCTGTGCTCGACCTGCGCGACTGGTCGCTGCTCGGCGCACCGGCCGTCTCCGCGGGCGCCGCGGACCTGCCCGCCGCGCGCGCGGAGCTGCGCGCGCTGGCGCTCCGCTACGGCGATGCGAACTCCGCGACCGGAGAAGCGTTCACCGCCGAGACCACCGCGCGCCTGTTCGGCGGCGACCGTCCGCTGCACATCTCGACGCACGTCGTCTCCAGCGAGGCCTGTGCCTCCGACCGGTACGCCGACGTCGGGCTCCTGCTCTCGCACGGCGAGGTGCTCTGCATCGAGGAGCTCGCGCAGATCCGGCCGCGACTTCCGCTCGCGGTGCTCTCCGCCTGCGGCTCGGGGCGGGGCGAGAGCTTCGATGCCGAGGGCCAGCAGAGTCTGGCGCGCGTCCTTCTCGAATCCGGGACTCGCAACGTGCTCGTGACCCTCTGGCCCGTCGGCGACGAGGCCGCGCGGACCTTCGCGAGGCACTTCCACGATGCCCTCCAGGCGGGGGAGAGCCCGTCCAGCGCCACGCGAGCCGCGCGAAGCGCGATGCGCGCCGGCGGCGCGCCGCCCGACGACTGGGCGGTCTTCCGGCTCGTGGGACGCGACTAGGCTTTCCCATTTGGCGCTTGCGCGCGAGCGATTCCGCGCGAGCAGCCCCCTCTTCTCGAGGCGGCGGTACGCTCCCGGTAGATGACCTCTGCGTGCCGTCCGAAACGCGTTCCGAGTCAGGGAAACACCGTCGTCGACGCTCAAGCGTTTCCACCAGGGGTCCGAACAGAACGCAGCCGGTACCCATCCGCCGGCGCTAGGAGGCCCCGATGATCTCCCTTCTCACCGTCGCCACCGCACTCGCACCCCTTGCAGCCGAACCTGCCGCCGTGCATTCGCAAGAGTTGAGCGTGCGTGTCCGCCCGACGTCCATCCGCGTCTTGAACCCTGCGCAGGAGCCGCGGCTCCTGATCTTCGAGTCCACCGCCAACGGCCCGAGCGAAGTCCTCTGGCTCGCTCCGGACGGCGAGTACACGGCGCACTTTCCGCTCGGCACCCTCGACGACATGCGTCTCGAGGTCGTCCTCGCCGATCCGAACCGGTGGCGTTCGAGCGAGGCCATCCGCCTCGGGCGCCTGCTGACCGGGGGCGACTACGTCCTCGAGCTGCACGACTTCGGCAACCACCTGCAGTTCTTCGCGCACTCCCGGCAAGGCACGCGCGCGGTCGACGCGTCGGGCTACTTGCTTCCCGGCACCCGCACCCTCGGAGGCGGAACGCAGAACAGCACCGCGGCGGCCGGTTCCACCACGCGAACGGGCAGCGCCGGGCACGTCCCCGTCGTGCCCCCGCGCGACAACCGGCGCACCAACGGCCCACCCAAGGTGGGCGGCAAGCCGCTGCCGCCCGTCTGATCCAGCGCGGCACACCCGATCTCGGGCCTCCTGAGTGAGAGAAGGAAGGATCGGCGACGGCTGCGAAGCCGCCGCCGATTTCCTGATTTTCCGCCGCCTGCCGGGAACGGGCCCGGCGGCTTCGTCCTACTCGTCCGCCCGACGCTCGAAGCCCCAGCGCGCGTACAGGTCGGGGCGCTCGTCCTTCGCGATCGGCACGCGCACGCGCAGTCGACGGCTGCGTTCGAGGTCGACCTCCGCCGCGATCAACCCGTCCTCGCCGTCGCCCTCGGCCAGGACGCTGCCGTGCGGATCGAGGACGAGGGAGTTGCCCGGGAACTCGAGCTCGAGCCCGCGCCGGCCGACGACTTCCCTTCCGGTGCGGTTCGCGGCCACGACGAAACACTGCGTCTCGATCGCGCGGGCCGCGAGCAGCGTGCGCCAGTGATGCGCGCGCGGCGTCGGCCACTGCGCGGAGACGAGCAGCAGCTCGACTCCCGCCCGGAACGGCACGCGCACGATCTCCGGGAAGCGGATGTCGTAGCACACGAGTCCGGCGACGCGCCCCAGGCCCGTGGCGGCCGTCGGCGGCGGCTCCGAGCCCGGCGCGAAGAGCTCCCCCTCCGCCGTGGGCGAGAACAGGTGGACCTTCGCGTACGCCAGGCGTCGCTCGCCCGCCTCGAACACCTCGAACAGGTTCGTCGGCAGGCCCTGGCCCGTCCGCGCGCCGTAGGCAGAGCCCGCCACGACGAGGTCGCACTCGGCGCTGATCCGGCGCACTTCCTCGACCGCGGCGCGCGAGGCGTCCAGGAGCTCCTCGGCGCGCTCGCCCAGGTCCGCGAACGACGTGGGCCACATCTCGGGCAGCACGACGAGCCGAACGCCCGCCGCGGCCGCGTCGCGCAGCCCCCGCACGACGCGCTCCAGATTGCCCGCGACGTCCCCGCGCCGCACGTCGAACTGCAGGGCGGCCACGCGCATGCGGCGATTGTACGTTCCGACGGCGGGGTGCGCAGTCGAGCCGACTTCCCTCCGAATCGGCGCCGGCACGGGGAGGAAGCTCTCCCGACTCCGTAGGATCGCGGGATGCGTCCGCCGGTCGCCATGGTCTGTCCGCGCTGCCGCGCGCCGTTGCAGGACCTCGAAGCGGTTCCGGCTCGAGACCTGGCGTGCTCGTGCGGCTGGCGCGCCGCGGCGCGCGCGGGGACGTGGGACCTGCGTCGCGAGAAGTCGCCCGCGCCCGCCCCCGTGGCGGCTGGCGCGCTCGACGATGCGCTCGCGCGCCTCGAGCGCGGCACGGGCTTCAAGGAGGTGCTCGAGGAGCTGCTCGACGGGCTCCCGACCGACGCCGCGGACCGCCTGATGCAGCTCCTGCGCGAGAGCCGCGGGGCGTGGGCACCGCTGCTGCGCGGTTGCGGCGGAGCGGCGCTGTTCGTCGGCAACGCACTCTCGGGAGCCGTCGTGCCGCTCGCGCTGCACGGATTCGACGTCACCGTCGTCGACGCGTCTCCGGAGCGCCTGCGGCTCGGCTGGCACCGCACCGAAGCCCAGGTTCCCGGGCGCTCGCGCGGGCTGCTCGACGACTCCCACGACCGCTTGCCCTTCCCCGACGGCAGCTTCGACCTCGTCGTGGCGGACGCGACCGCGGCCGCCGGTGCCCCCGCGTTCCGCGCCGACGCCGAGCTGCGACGGGTCGCGCGCGGAGAGCTCGTTCGCATCGGCGACAACCGCCTCGGCTACAAGCGCTCCCTCGGGCGGCGCGGTGCCTTCCACGTGCCGGGTCCGCTGGAGTTCGCGCTGGGCGCGCTGCGGCCGCCGCACGGCGAGCGCACCCTGTGGGGTCATCGCCGCGCGCTGCGGGCCGCGGACGGCGAGCCCGTGCGCTCGTTCGCGCTGTATCCGCACTCGGGCGAGTTCGCGCTCGTCGTCGGGCTCGACGGGAACGGACCGCACCTGCCCGTCGGCCCGATGGAGCGCCGCAATCGACTGAAGACCGCGGCGCGCGCGCTGGGGCTCTTTCCCGTCCTGACGCCCTCGTTCGCGATCCTCGGCGCGCGCGGCGGCGCGGGCTTGCCGAGGGCCAGCCGGCTCGACCGCGTGCTGGCCGCGCTGGCGGAGAGGCTCGGCGAACCGCTCCCCGTCGTCGACCAGCTGATCGCCACGCGCGACAACGCCGCCGTGGTGCTGACGCG
>CAYGPA010000073.1:0-6742 GCA_964351535.1 uncultured Planctomycetaceae bacterium | reverse complement strand
TCGTCGGGGAGCTGGGTCCTGCACATGCCGCTCGGAACGCATCAGCTCGAGCAGATCCCGGCCCACGCCGGCGCCCTGCGGCGCCTGCGCGAGCTCGCGCCGGACCTGCCGGTGCCCGACCTCCTGTTCCACGGCGAGCTCGAGGGCCTGCAGCTCTCCTGCGAGCGGCGGCTGGGAGGCAGCACCGCTCCGCAGCACACCGGCGACCACGCCCGCGTGCGCCGCATGCTGGAGGACGCCGCGCGCCACCTGGCGCTGCTCGCGGAGCCCCCGCGGCCGCTCGGGCAGGACGACTTCGAGCGCATCTTCGGCGCCAAGATCGACCTCGTCGCGCGCTACGCGCGCGAGCCCGGCACGCTGCGCTGGCTGGCGGAGCTGCGCGCCGACCTCGCGGCGGAGCTCACGGGACGCCCGCTGCCCCGCGCGCTGTGCCACGGCGACCTGCGCAGCAAGCACGTGCAACTGGACGGCAACGGCCGCGTGCTGGGCTACCTGGACTGGGGCACCGCGACCGAGGACGACGCGCCCTACTACGACCTCTTGCACCTCCTGACGCACGAGCGCAAGCAGGAGGCGGGCTGCAGCGCGGGCGAGGCGTGGCGCCTCGTGCGCGAGCGCCGCGAGCTGCGCTCCTACGAGCGCGCCGCGCTGGACGACTACGCGCGCCGCGTCGGACTCGACGACGTCGCGCGCGCCGCGCTCGAGCGCGCCTACCCCGTGTTCGTGGCCCACGTCGCCGAACGCAACTGGGACTACAGCCGCCCTCGCTGGCTGTCGCGGCAGTTCGGCATCTGAGCCGCGCGGAGGGGATCGGCTCGACGCTCCTCGACCGCGGGAGGTCCGGCCGCTACGCTGCGCCGCTTCTTCGCGCAGCTCCACGCCCGCCTCGCGGGCCCCGACGGGCGCTCCGCCTTCATATTCGATCTCGATCCCGAGGACCTCCGATGTCCGAAACGAACCGCGAGGAGCTGACGCGCGTCGCGCTCTTCATCGACGGCGGGTACTTCGACGAAGTCAGCCGCTACTACAAGTTCGGGCACGAGCGCGGAGCGCGCCTGTCCGTCGAGGGCCTGCGCGACTTCGTGCGCCGCGCCGTCGCCGAATATGAAGGCGTCGACGACAGCCTGTGCCCGGTCACCGAGGCGCACTACTTCCGCGGGCGCTTCTCCGCGGCCGACGCCGAGGCGGCGGGCAAGCTGCGCGACCAGGCGGCCTTCGACGACATCCTGATCCGCGCGAACGTGCAGACGCACTACCTGCCCGTCGTCACCACTTCGAGCGGCGCGCCGCGCGAGCGCGGGATCGACGTCTCGCTGTCCCTCGAGGCCTTCGACCTCGCCGTGAACAAGGGCTACGAGGTGCTGGCACTCGTGGCCTGCGACGGCGACTACGCCCACGTCCTGCGCAAGCTCGCCGGCGTCGGGGTGCGCACGATGGTGCTGGCCTGGAACTTCCGCTACGAGCAAAGCGACCCGCGCGGACGCTCGCGAACGCGGGAGACGCGTACGGCGCAGGCCCTGATCGACGCGTGCACCTACCCCGTCCTGATGGCGCCGCGGATCGACGAGGCGCACGACGACGAGGACGTCGAAGAGCTGTTCGTCTCGACCTAGTGACCTCGTGTCCTCCATCTCCTCTCTCTCGAGCCTGACGTCGCTCGTCGCGGAGGCGCGCCGCATCGCGGTCCTCGCGCTGCCGGTCGTCGGCGCGCAGGTGGCGTCGATCCTCCTGAACGTCGTCGACCTGCTGATGGTCGGCCGGGTCGGCGTGGAGCCGCTGGCCGCGGGGTCGCTGGGACGACTCTGGATCTGGGGCACGCTGATCCTCGGGATGGGCCTGATCATGGGGATCGACCCCCTCATCAGTCAGGCGCACGGCGCGCGCAACCGGCACGCGCTCGGGCTGACGCTGCAGCGCGGGATCGTGCTCGCGCTGCTCGCTTCGATTCCGATCGCGGTGCTCTGGCTCTTCACCGGGCCCGTGCTGGTCGCGGGCGGTCAAGACCCGGAGCTCTCAGCGCAGGCCGCTCGCTACGCGCTGGTCCAGCTGCCGGGGCTGCCCGCGTTCCTCGTGTTCAGCGCGCTGCGCCAGTACCTGCAGGGGCGCGGGATCATGTGGCCCGCACTCTGGGTGCTCGTGGTCTCCAACGTCGTGAACGTGCTCGCCAACTGGGTGCTGATCTTCGGACACTTCGGGTTCCCGGCCCTGGGGCTGGTCGGCGCGGGCATCGCGACGGGATCCGTGCAGATCCTGCAGCTCGTGCTCCTCGTGCTGTGGATCCGTCGCTTCCGGCTGCATCGCGGCGCCTGGACGGGTTGGAGCCGTGCGGCCCTCGATCCCGCGGCACTCGGCTCCATCCTGAAGCTCGCCGTGCCCGTCTCGGTTCAGGTAGGGCTCGAGATGTGGGCCTTCCAGATCGCGACCCTCATGGCCGGCAAGCTCGGCACCGAGGAGCTCGCCGCGCACACGGTCGTCCTGAACCTGGCCTCGATCTCGTTCATGATCCCGCTGGGGATCTCGATCGGCACCGTCACGCGCGTCGGCAACCTGATCGGAGCCGGCCGTCCGCAGCAGGCTCAGGTCGCGGCATGGGCGGCGCTGCTGCTGGGCGCGGGGGTGATGACGCTGTCGGGCACGGCCTTCCTGATGGGCCGCGAGGTCTTCGCGAGCTGGTACGTCGACGACCCGACGGTCCTGGCGCTGTCGGCGGCCATCCTGCCCATCGCGGCCGCCTTCCAGCTCGTCGACGGCATCCAGGTCGTCGGCGGGGGAATCCTGCGCGGAATGGGTCGCACGCGGCCGCCCGCGGTGTTCAACCTGCTCGGGTACTACGCGCTGGCGCTGCCCCTCGCCTGGTGGCTCGCGTTCCACACCTCCGCGGGGCTGCGCGGCGTCTGGTGGGGTCTGGCCCTGGGCCTCTGCATCGTGGCCATCGCCCTCGTCGCCTACGTCGCGGTGCGCGGGCCCGCCCGGGCCGCCCACGACGTCCTCGCGACGCCGGCAGGGGGCCTCAGAGCGCGTGGCACCCGCCGGGATTGACTCCACGCCGTTTCCCGGCGAGCCTGAGGAATGGGAGAGGCCCCGACGAAACCCGCGGACAGGCGTCCGAGACATGACCGACCACATCACCCCCCAGGCTGCCGACGGTTCGCAGCCGCGCAAACTCAAGCTGATCGAGACGGCGCCGCTGTCGTCGCTGATCGAGCGCGCCCTCGAGAAGGTGCTGCGCGACTCGCTGCCCGACCTGGACTCCGCGAAGCGCGAGCAGGTCGTCACCGACGCTCGTCGCTCGTTGCTCGGCCTGCTGAAGCACGAGGGCCGGGCGATCCGCGGCGTGTCGAAGCAGCAGTTCATGCAGCAGCTCGAGCGCTCGAAGAACGACACCCTGCTGGAGCGCAACCGCGCCCTGGTCGAGCTCGAAGAGCTGCGCCAGAAGACGCTCAAGTACCGCGACGAGCTCGAGGACGAGGAAGAGGCCAGCCTGGCCGACCGCGAGGCCGAGGCCGCGCGCGTGCACGACGAGGGCTTGCGCCGGCGCATCAAGCGGCTCTTCGAGCTGTCCGGCGGCCAGGCGCCGCAGCCGCCGGCCCAGGCTCCGCTGCAGAACAAGGTCATCGCCTTGGCCGTGGAGTCCGCGCGCGACGAGCGCGATCGGGTCTACGAGGAGTTCTCGCAGATGATCGGCGAGCACCTGCGGCAGTTCGAGCTGCTGGAACGGCGCATCTCCAAGCTCTCGAAGGCACTCGAGTACACCGAGGCCGAGCTGAAGCGCCTCGCGCACCTCAAGGCCGACGACCTGGAAGAGCTGGAGGCCGGCGTCGCCTCCGTGTTCCGCATGGTCCAGGGCTTCTACGAGGAAGACGAGAAGGGCGACATGAAGCAGAACATGATGAACGCGGTGTTCCGGCAGAACGTCGGCATGCGGGGCGGGCGCTGAGAGCGAGCCCCGGGGCGCCACAGGCGCGACAGGCGCGCCGGCGCGCGGTATCGTGAGCCGCGATGACTCCCGCAAGTCGCTCCAAGCCGCCGGCCTGGTTCCGCCCGCTCGTCGAAGTCGGCCCTCTGCTCGCGTTCTTCGTGGCCAACGGCCGCGGCGGCCTCATGGTCGCCACGGGCGTGTTCATGGTGGCGATCACGATCGCGTTGCTCGCGTCGTGGGTCGTCGAGCGTCGGCTGCCGACCATGTCCCTCGTGACCGCGGTCCTCGTGCTCGTCTTCGGGGGCCTGACGCTCTACCTGGACGACGAGCTCTTCATCAAGCTGAAGCCGACCATCGTCAAGACGCTGTTCGCGGCCGTTCTGCTGGGCGGCCTGGCCTTCGGCCGGCCCCTGCTGCGCCCGCTGCTCGGCTCGACGATGCAGCTGACCGACGAGGGCTGGCGCGCGCTCACGCTGCGCTGGGGGCTCTTCTTCCTGTTCCTCGCCGGCCTGAACGAGGTCGTGCGCCGCGCCGTGTCCACGGACACGTGGTTGACGTTCACCGTGTTCGGCAACATCGCTCTCTCCATCGTGTTCATGATGTCCCAGATGGGACTCATCAAGCGCCACCTGATCGAAGAAGAGAACGCCTGACCCATGCGCATCTCCGCCGTCCCGACGCTCTGCCTCGCCGCCCTCCTCGCCGCCGCGTGCACGACGGCCTCCCCGTCCACGACGGGCTCGCGAACCATGACCCAGCGCATCGAGCAGTACGCGACGTTCCGCCTGACCGCGGACCTCTCGAACCTGACGGACGCCGAACGACGCGCCCTGCCGCTCCTGATCGAGGCGGCCCGACACATGGACGCGATCTTCTGGCTCGAGGCCTACGGCGACCGCGCCGCGCTCCTCGCGAGCGCTCCCGACCACGCGACGCGGCGCTACCTGGACATCAACTACGGTCCCTGGGATCGCCTCGAGGACAACGCGCCGTTCCTCGCCGGCGTCGGCGCCAAGCCGGCGGGCGCGGGGTTCTACCCGGCCGACATGACCAAGGCGGAGTTCGAGGCCCACCTCGCGCGCCACCCCGGCGACCGCGAGGCGTTCGAGAGCCTGTACACGATCCTGCGGCGCGACGACGCGGGCGAACTGGTCGCGATCCCCTATCACGAGGCCTTCGCCGAGCACACGGCGGCCGCGGCCGGACTGCTCGAGCGCGCCGCCGCGCAGATCGAGCAGGAGAGCCTGAAGGGCTACCTGCTGCTGCGCGCCGCGGCGCTGCGGGCGGACGACTACCGGGCCAGCGACATGGCGTGGCTCGACATGAAGGACAACCGTCTCGACGTCGTCATCGGGCCGATCGAGACGTACGAAGACAAGCTCTTCGGCCGCAAGGCCGCCCACGAGGCCTACGTCCTGATCAAGGACGTCGAGTGGAGCCGCCGGCTGGCACGCTACGCCCAGTACCTGCCCGAGCTGCAGACCTCGCTCCCCGTCGACGCGCGCTACAAGCAGGAGACGCCCGGGACGGACTCCGACCTGAACGCGTACGACGTCGTCTACTACGCCGGGGACTGCAACGCCGGCTCGAAGACCATCGCGATCAACCTGCCGAACGACGAGGTCGTCCAGCTGGAGAAGGGCACGCGCCGCCTGCAGCTGAAGAACGCCATGCGCGCGAAGTTCGACCGCATCCTGCTGCCGATCGCGGGTGAGCTGATCGCCCCCGACCAGCGCGAGCACGTGACGTTCGACGCGTTCTTCGGGAACACGATGTTCCACGAGGTCGCGCACGGCCTCGGCATCAAGAACACGCTGACGGGTCGCGGCACGGTGCGCGAGGCGCTGCAGGAACACGCCTCCGCTCTCGAGGAGGGCAAGGCCGACATCCTCGGGCTGCACATGGTCGCGCAGCTCTTCGCCCGCGGCGAGATCCCCGAGGGCGAGGTGATGGACAACTACGTCACGTTCCTCGCGGGCATCTTCCGCTCCGTCCGCTTCGGGGCCTCGAGCGCCCACGGTCGCGCGAACATGATTCGCTTCAACTTCTTCGAGCGCATGGGCGCCTTCAGCCGCGACGCGAGCACCGGCGCCTACCGCGTCGAGCGCGAGGCCTTCGAGGCCGCCGCCGCGGCCCTGACGCGGAAGATCCTCACGATCCAGGGCGACGGCGACTACGAGGGCGCCGCCGAGCTGATCGACGAGCTGGGCCGCGTCGGCAGCGGACTGCAGGCCGATCTCGACCGCCTGGCCGCGGCCGGAATCCCGGTGGACATCGTCTTCGAGCAGGGCAGCGACGTCCTGGGGCTCTGATCCAGCGTGCTGGGGCCCCTACGACCTGCGGCGTAGAGACTCCCCGCGCCTGTCCCGGTTTCCTGAACACGAAGCGAAACTCCTTCCGATCCGGCCCGTCCCAGGGTGGAGGGGGGGGTGGTGGGTACGCGCTGCGGGACCAGGTCCGCGCGCCCTTCGGCCACCCGTCCTTTTTGCTTGCGACCCCTTCGGGCGGAGTCGATAAGCCCAAAACGCGGCCACCTCTGCGCCGCGTCACGCCGTAGACGCCTCGAAGAACCTCGTCACACCATGGCCATGATCCTGCTGACCGTCCTGCTACCGCTCGCGGCCCTCCTGGGCTTCCTGTACGCCGGCCGCGGCTACCTCGCGTGGGTGGTCGCAGGTGCGCTGTTCCTCGGGCTCATGGCGATGGCGGGCTGGCTGACCGGGGGGCTCCTGTTCCTGGCCGCGGGGGTGTTCCTGGCCGCTGCGGTGCTGCTGGGGGTGCGCCCGCTGCGCACGTCGATCGTGTCGCGCCCGCTGATGGGCG
>CAYGPA010000072.1:5109-15134 GCA_964351535.1 uncultured Planctomycetaceae bacterium | reverse complement strand
CCGGGAATTAGTTGGTCACTACCAAAGCCTGACCCGTCTCGATCCAGGAGGCGTCGTGGATACTCGCCGCTTCTTCTCCGCTTGTCGCCCCGACATTGGCGAGCCACCTACCATTGAGTACATCAACCTTCCAGAGGGCACCTTCCTCTTGGGATCGGCAGGCTCAGAGCTGCGTCGCTATGGAGACGAAGGACCGCAACAGCTCCGAAGGATCTCTCCCTTTGCAATCGCAGCAAGGCCCCTGACCGTCTCTCAGTATCAGGCATACGCACCAGATCACATTCCCGATCGCGCAGAGAGGTCAGATGACGCGGAGTTTCAGGACCACCCGGTGACAGCGCTCACTTGGTGGGACGCCTACCTCGTCTGCGCATGGCTGGGCGCTAGACTGCCGACGGAGGCTGAATGGGAGTATGCGTGTCGAGCAGGAACAACGACCCAGTATTACTTTGGCGACAGCGCTGAGGACCTGGACCGCCATAGTTGGTACTTCAACACCTCCGGTGGAAACACACGACCCGTAGGCTTGCTTCCAGCTAATCCCTGGGGGCTCTTCGACATGATCGGAAACACCCAGGAGTGGTGTAGAGATCATTATCAGCCATGGCACGAGCAACTCCCCGATGACGGCTCGCCGTTCCTCAACGGCGACGAACGCCTTCGTGTACTGCGAGGCGGTTGCTGGTACTTCTCCAAACGCACAGGGCGCTCGGCGTTCCGGCGTAGGTCGCCAGCGGACTTCCAGGACAACTCGACCGGCGTCAGGCCCGCACGCTCCATCGACGAATGACCGCCGACCGGCTTGATCTTCCGGTGCTTCGTTCATCCAGTGTTGCTAGGCGGCCACTGGTAGCCCTCTGGACGGGCTCGCAAGCAGCCGCAGGCTGGCGACCGTACCTCCTCGCCACCGATCGGGCACAGCAGAGCCGAAGATCTCCCGCTGACCTGCTCTCGAAGACGATGGACCGCGCCTTCTCCCAGGTTCGCGCCATCGCCAAGGAGCGCCGGACGGACATGCGGACCGCCGCTTTCGCGCTGGCCCTACTTCGAGGTCGTCGGCATCGTCGAGAGCGAGGGAGGTTCGGGGTCGACTCAACTGCCGGACAGCGAGGTCGACGCGTACGTTCCGACTCACGCCGTGCGCCAGCGCTTCGGCGACATCGTGACCGAGCGCCGCGCCGGCTCACGCACCCGCGAGCGCGTCGAGCTGCACCGTGTGATCGTGGAGATCGACGCCTTGGAGTTCGTGGAATCGACGGCATCCGGCATCGCCAGCATGATGGCGTATCACCACCCGAAAGAGGACTACGACCTGTATGTCCCCCTGACGCTCTTGCGCCAGACGGAGTCGCAGCAGCGTATCTGGAACATGACGCTGGGCTCCGTCGCCGGCATCAGCCTCATCATCGGAGGCATCGGGATCATGAACATCATGCTGTCGTCGGTCACCGAGCGGACCCGGGAGATCGGCATCCGTCGCGCGCTCGGGGCGAAGAAGCGGCACATCGTCATGCAGTTCCTCACGGAGACGGTCCTGCTGTCCGGCATCGGAGGCCTGGTCGGAACCGCCGTCGGTCCGGCCCTGGCGCGCATGATCGAGTCCGTCTCCGGCGTGAGCACGGTGGTCCCGCTCTACGCCGTCGTGCTCTCCCTCGGGATCAGCGTGACGACCGGCATCGTCTTCGGAATGTACCCCGCCGTCCGCGCCGCCGACCTCGACCCGGTCGTGGCCCTGCGCCACGACTGACCCGGCCAGTTCGAGGAGGGTCGGCAGCAGGCCTTCGGGCTGGCCCGGAGTCGCGGGGACGCCATAGGCGGAAGCGGAAGCGTCGGGTCAGGGCAGGACGAGGAACGCGACGGCGTCGGTCAAGCTGTCCCCGAAGCCGGCGGGGTCGGCCGGGTCGCGCTGGATCCCCTGGACGTGCACGATGCGCCCGGCGGTCAGCGAGGGGTCCACGCCGCTGCGCAGGCGGGCGTTGAACTCGAGCTCGAACTCGCCGGTGCAGGGGAGCGCGCCGGAGGCGGCCGCGGGCCCGGCCGCCCAGCGAGTGAGCGGCGGTTTCACACATAGCGTCCCGCCGTGGAACGGGCGGTCGAGCGCCGCATCGCCGTAGAACAGGATCCCCGGCTCCGCCGGCAGGGCGTCGCGAGCGAGGATGCGGAACGCGCCGTCGCCCGAGACCCGGGCCAGGCCCACGACCGCGAGGAAGGGCGTGCAACCGAGCGAACTCGGCTTGCCGGCGCCGTACTTCCGCGGCACACCCCGCAACCCGTACAACTCGACCGCGCCGGCCCATGGCAACCCGGTGCCGCTGCCGGGGTCTCCCAGGACGGCCCACTCGGCGTCCAGGTCGACATCGGTCCCGAGGCCCGTGCCGAGCCCGCCGGAGGCGGTCAGCACCGCGCGCTGGTGCCAGGTGCCGCCAACGCGCTCCAGCAGGTAGCCCTCGCCCCGCCCCGAGGAAGAGCCGCCCGACTCCTGCTGCCTGGCGGCGACGACGAGTCGGTCGCCGTGCAGGGCCAGCCGCTCCCCGTACGACGCGGCGGGCGAGGGCGCCTGCGGGTACACGGCGGCTTCCAGCACCCACCCCGTCGGGTCCTCCCGGAACACGTAGGCGGCGCCCGCGTTCGGCCCGTACTGGTCGCAGGCCGGCGCCCCCGCGACCACGCGGTGGCCGTGCGTGGAGACCGACCATCCCAGGCCGTCGGAAGGCGTCCCCCGGCCGTAGGGGTTGAAGAGGCGGGCGGCCTCCGACCAGACCGTCCCCGACCGGTCGAACACGTACGCGACGCCCGTGTCGGGTTCGGCCCCGTCGCCGTGGATGGCCCCGACGGCCAGGCGCGCGCCGTCGAGCGAGACCGAGAATCCGAAGCGGTCGTCGGCGGCCGCGTCGCTCGCCGTCAGCCGCGCCTCTTGCGACCACGCCGAGCCGCGCCGCGTGAAGACGTAGACCGCGCCCGCCTCGGAGTCGGCCCACGGAGCTCCGACGACCGCGGTGTCGCCCTCCAGGGCGACGGAATACCCGAAGTCCTCGCCCGGGGAATGGGGCAAGACCGCCTGCTCGACCCAGGTGCTCCCGCGCAGCTGGAACACGTGCACGCCGAGCGGAGTGGCGGAGGCGAGGAGCGTGTCACCGTCCAGGTCGAGGGCGAAGAAGTGCTGCTCGTAGGGATCGACCCCCGGAGCCTGAACGCGCGCTGCTCGGACCCACCGGTCGCCCTCGCGCTCGAACACGTGAATCGCTCCCTCCGCGGCGTCCTCGGACCCGAGGGAGCCCGCGGCCACGCGGTCCCCGTCCAGGGCCACGGCGTAGCCGAGCTCGGCAACCGAGAGTGGGTCGAGGGGCTCGAGGCGCGCCTGCTCCTCGACCGTGACGGCGTCGACCGGGAGCAGCTGTGCATGCGCCGATACCGCCGCGCTCACCCAGACAGCGAGCGTTGCGATGAGCACGTGGAGAACTCGTCGAGACGTTGCAGACCTCCTTGCTCGGGTGGACCCCCGAGTCTAGGGCGGCCGCGCGCTCCCCGCGGGTCCACGGCATGCGCAGAGCGGGCAGGCAGAGTGCGCACGCCCGAACCCGCGTCCCGCCCGGTGTGTGGCGTCGAGCGCCCGGAACGCGTCACGGGCCCGGGCGCGCCGGTCCCGATCCACTCGGGCGCGCGCGCCCTGAGCGACCGTTGCTTCGATCACGCCTCGGAGGCGCGCGGAGCAGTCGCAGGAGTTCGAGCCGACCGATGAACATGAGCGCGATCAGCACGAGCAGCACGCCGCTGCCGGCATCGTGATGCGTGACGCCCGACGTCAGCCCGACGGTTCCCAGCGCCGATGCGGCCTCGAACAGCGCATGCCAACTCGACCCGCCGCCGAGCGCGAACACGAGCGCCGCCCCCGCCGCTGCGGCCGCGGTCCATCGAACCACGAACCGACGGACGAACCGATCGCGAGCGAAGCGCACGATCCGATCGACCTTGATGCCGCCCGCCGTCGAGTGTTGAAGTCCGCCGACGGTCATCGCGATCACGAGGAGCATGGGGAGCCCACCCGGCGCGAGTCGTGCGGGCTCGGACTGCACCGAGAATCCGGTCGTGGTGAGCGCGCTCGTCCACTCGAACATGGCGTCGAGCGTGCGCCACGACGCGGGCTTCAGCCCGAACACGATGCCCACGTAGCCGACCGCGAGGAGCCCCTGCGAAGCGAGGAGCAACCCGGTCCCACGACGGAGATCGCCGCGCTCTTGATGTTCGTCGTCGGAGCCGCGCTCGTCGTGTATCGGATGGATGTCGCCATCGTCGCCGGTGGCGCGGTTGCGTTGCTGCTTCACTGGAAGAAGCCGCTCCACGCCTTCGCCGAGCACATGGACGAGACGGAGATCCGCTCGATCCTCCGGTTCGCCTTGATCGGCCTGGTGATCCTGCCCCTGCTTCCCGATCGCTCGTTCGGCCCGCTCGACGTCCTGAACCCCTTCCACATCTGGCTGCTGGTCGTCTTGATCGTCGGCATCAGCCTCGTGAGCTACCTGGCTCAGAAGTTCCTCGGAGCGAAGGTCGGAACGCTGCTTGCCGGAGCGCTGGGCGGACTCATCTCCAGCACGGCCACGACGGTCGCGTACGCGCGCCGGTCACACCGCGGAACGACCTCGCCGCGATCCTCGGCGCTGGTCATTCAGATCGCGTCGACCATCGTGTTCCTCCGCGTGTTCCTGGAGGTCGGGGTGGTGGCCAGGAGCATCTTGCCCTCCATCGCGCCACCCTTGATGGCGATAACGGCCTGGATGGGCGCCGTCCTCGGCGCCTGCATGCTCCTCCGGCCGGCCGAGCAAGAACAGGTCGCCCAGCCGAAGGACCCGTCCGACCTTCGGGCGGCCATGGTCTTCGGGCTCCTCTACGCAATCGTTCTCGTCGGCGTGGCCCTCGCCAAGCGGCACTTCGGTGACTCCGGGCTCTACGCGGTCTCCGTCCTGTCCGGACTGACGGACATGGATGCGATCACCCTCTCGACCGCACAGATGATTCGCGCGAACGAGGTCGACGTCGACACGGGGTGGAGAATGATCCTGATCGGATTCATGTCCAACCTCGTCTTCAAGGGCCTGGTTGTCATGACGCTCGGAGGCCGCGCGCTGAGCGCCTCCATGGCCGTGCTCTTCGGGACTTCCCTGGCTGGAGGGGTCTTGATCCTCTGGCTCTGGCCCGGCACGTCGGGCCTGTGACTCCAGCGTCGCGCCGTGGCATCCGTGCCTGGCGCGCGCACTCGGGGAGCGGAGCGCTTCCGGGGGAGTCCGCCCGGGAAGCCGCGCGCCAGGCCGACCCGGCCCACCGCGCCTTGCCCGCGTAGACGATTTCAACGGCCTTGTAGGAGCTACACAGTCCGGTTCGACTTCCGGGCGGCTCCGACGCCTGCCGACTCGGTGGAGCCGATGGACCGCGCTCTCGCCGCCGCCAGGGGCGCGACGACGACGAGGGGGTTCTCGGGGACCAGGAGGTGTGATCCACTCCTCCTCATGGAGACCCACATGACCTCACGACATGCCCTGCTCGCCACCTTGCTCGTCGCCCTTTGCAGCTGGACCGCGCTCGGGATGGCCGCGGGCCAAAACCCGGAGGAGGCGCCGACCCGCTCGCGGTTCGCCGGCAAGACCGTGGTCGTGACCGGCGCGAACCGTGGCCTCGGGCTCGAGTTCGCCCGGCAGTACGCGGCGGCCGGCGCCCAGGTGGTCGGCACCGCCCGCGACCCCGAGACGGCCACCGAGCTGGCCGCGACGGGCGCGCGCGTGCTGCGGCTGGACGTGACCGACGACGACTCCGTGGCGGGGTTCGCCCGGGAGCTCGGCGACGCGCCGGTCCACCTGCTGATCAACAACGCCGGCACCAGCGGGCGCGCCTTCTCCGACGCCGGCTCCCGCGCCGAGCTGGCCCGACGCGTGCTCGAGGTCAACACGTTCGGACCGATGCGCGTGACCGAGGCGCTCCTCCAGAACCTGGTCGTGGCGCACGGCGCGTGCGTCGTCAACGTGTCGAGCCAGCTCGGCAGCATCGCCCAGAACACGAGTGGCGGCTACGCCGGCTACCGCGAGAGCAAGGCGGCGCTGAACATGTACTCGCGCTGCCTGGCCGCCGACCACCGCGACGAGAGCATCCTCGCCATCTCCGTCAGCCCCGGCTGGGTGCGCACGGACATGGGCGGACCCGAGGCCCCGCTCTCCCCGGAACAGTCCATCGCCGGCCTGCGCAAGGTGATCGAGGAGCTGGCGCCGGAGGACAGCGGCAAGTTCCTGAATCACGACGGCGCGGAGCTCGACTGGTAGCCGGCCGGGCGCCGCGCCGTGAACAGTCCGGGCCCGGCACCCGTCAGGTTGCGCGCAGTTCCTCTGCCCTCGCGGCGGCTGCCGCCTTGAGCTCCTCGAGGCCCGGCAACGCCTCCGTTTCCGGCAACATTTCCAATGCGGTACGGAACGTGGTCGGCATCCACTCCGCGTCGCAAAGCTTCAAGCCACGCCTCGCAATTTCCAGGGCCTCGTCCTTCTTTCCGAGGTACAGGCTGATCTCGGCGAGGTCGAAGAACGACCACGGCACGTCGATCGGCGGATTGTTGCTCACCTGCGCGAAGCGGAAGCCCTTCGCCTCGCCGAGGGCGAGAGTGGCTTTCGCGTCCAGTGTCCATTCCCCACGTAGCTTCGCGCGTATCTTGAGCTGCTGCAGAAGGGGATACGGGTGCCCGCGCGAGACCTCGACGGCTTTGTCGTAGGCCACGAGCGCCTCCTCGTAGGCGCCCGCCTTGCGCAGAATCCCGCCGAGGCTGGCCCAGGCATCAAAGTCGCCGGGCGCGAGTTTCACCGCTCGCTGCAGCGATTCCTCGCCGGCTCGCGGAAACGACTTCAGGTCCTTCTTGTTCTGCGCGATGCCGAGCTCTCGGTAGGCGTCGCTGTAGGTCGAGTCCTCGTGCTCCCCGTCTCCGTCCAGCTTCGCCTCCTTGGCAAGCGCCGCATGCATCAGCGCGATCACCGTGTCCCAATCACCCTGCCGCTTGGGATAGTCACTCGCCTTCAGGTCATGGATCGGATTGGATGGATCGAGCTCGGAAGCGCGTATCCACAGTTCGTGAGCACTCTTCAAGTCCTCGCGCCGCAGGGCGTTCTCGGCTTGCTCGAGAACATCCTCGATCGACTCCTGGCCAGCCTCCTCCGCCTTCTCGCTCGCGCTCATCTGCAGGCTCAACGCCCGCCGGATCGGGCTGTCCCACGCATTGGTAGCAAGCGAATCGGTGAGTACCTTCGACACCAGCTGCTTGGACTTCTCGAGCTGCGAGAGCGGATCGACCGTGTAGGGAAAGGCCTTGATCTGGGCAATGTCGAACGGCGGAAGCGCCTCTCCCTGTCGGAAGATGGCCGTCCCTGACTCGTGCGCGCGGTGCCGCGCGCCGAGCTCGTAGAACACGTTGGCGTTCAAGCCCGTGATGTCGGCCAGGGCGAAGCGCGCGTACTCGAGGTACTGAAACATCTCCTGGCTGATGTCTCCCGAGTAGAAGTCCCTATCGGTGCGCACGGCGCGCAGATGACCGCCACCCTCGGTTCGCGGCAGCGGGACGGCCTCGATCGCCGGCTTGAAGAGCACGTCGTAGATCACGTCGAAGTCGATTTCCCGCGCGGCGTCGCCGCTACCAACGGTCTTCGTGCCGAAGGGCATGATCACGAAGCAAATATCGCGGTAAGCGTCGATCGGCGGGCTCTGAGCGTCAGGCATCGTCTTTCTCCTCTACCAACCGAACACCACGTCCAGCTTGCAACCGATTTCCTCGCGCTCGTCCGCCGGCGCGAGCTCCGCGACGATCCGGGCTGCCTGTTCGTACATCGACTCGATCTCACGCGGGCCAGCGTGAGCCGCGACAGCCTCGGCGTAGTGCTTCAGGCCCCGGTCCCAGTCGGCGAGGTAGAAGCACGCCTCGCCCTGCGTGGCGTGGCACCAGGGACCCCCTACGGCCTGGTCGCAAAGGGCGAGAACCTCCCGCGCCACCTTCCGCGCCGCATCGTGCTTCTCCGAGTAGAGAGCCGTCATGAACGCCACGTTGATCCCGTGGTAGTAGCCCTGCGCGCAATCGCGGTTCCGCACCGACGTCTCGTAGGCCCCCTGGTAGAGCTCGAGTGCACGCTCGGCATCCACCTCTCGACCCTCCTGAAGCCACCGCCGCTTGAGGCGCCCAGCGAGCACGCCCTGGGCGTCGGTGCCGCGCTTGTTCGCCTGCTCGAGAACTTCGAGGGCCTCGGCCCCGCGGTCGAGACCGTCGAGCGCCAGCGCGAGCAGGACGAGATTCTTCTGGTCCAGCTCCTGTCTCCGAGGCAGAAGCCGATCGATCGCGTCCTGAAAGTCGAGCATCTCCACCGCCAATCGGGCGGAGCTCCAGGGGCCAGCGGGCGCGGCCTTACCTTGCAGCGCGGACAACAACACGCGCACCGAGAGGCTGTCGGGCGCCTTCGGCTTGACCATCGAGAGATGATGTCCGTTGACGACAGCCCGCTGCTGCTCCTTCGGGAACGGCCGGAGCGATGAGGAGGGCGGCACAAACTGGTCCTCGTCGCCGGCGACGGCGCGGAAGACGAAGCTCGGGTCTGCGAAGGCCGCGTCCCAGTCCGCGCGCAGGTCGCGAACGAACTCTCCGTCCCTGTCCATGTCCTTGACCTGCCGCTTCCAGAACTTGAACCACGAAGCCTTGCTGAGGCCACCGCTGGGCGTTCCATACAAGAGGACGTGCGACGTGCTCTCGCGCAGCGCCGCCGAGTCGAGCAAGGCGCGCTGGACGACGAGGCCGCCCATCGAGTGGGCCACCAGCGCCAACGCCTTGTAGTGCCTCAAGTCGCCGTCGCGCACCAGGGTATCCATCAGACCTGAAAGCACTCTCAGCGACGGGCTACCCGTCCACAGGCCCTCCAAGAGCCCGGGGGCGAGCCCCGTCGAATAGCCCATGGTCGCGATGTCCCAGCCGACGAGCGAGGGTTCGTCGCACAGGAAGCTGGGGAAGCGTCCCCAGGTCTTCCTCGAGTCCCCTCCGTAGCCGTGGATGAAGACGATCGCGGTGTCGGCGCCTCGGTCCTCGCGGACCCACGTCAGAGCGGGGTCGGACATGCTTGCAGCTCCGTAGGAAGAGGCCCTCGGGGAATCACCCCCCCCGCGGAGGAAGCCGCCATCACGAGCCCTCCTCGAGCTCGAGGTCCTCGAACACGCGGGCGAGCTTGGCCCAGTCCGCGTCGGGGATGTGCAGGTGTTCGCGGAGGCGGCGGACCTGCTTCCAGGTCGTGGCGATCGAGCCGCGCTGTTCGGGGTCCGCGTCGATGGCCCGCTGGTATTCCTCGGCGGCGCGTGCGTGCTCGCCGAGAAGGAGGGAGGCCTCCGCGATCGTGGCGCGCTCGAAGTAGTCGCGGGGCTCGAGCGCGTCGAGGCGCTCGCGGACCCGCAGGGCCAGGTCGCGCGCCTCGTCGTGCTCGCCCATCATGGCCGACTTGGCCGCGGCGTTGATGCCGCAGTAGGTGTCGTCGGGCGAGCGCTCGAACCCCTCGAGGTAGCGGTCGCGCGACTGCTTGAGGTCGCGCCGGTTTCCGGAGCGAGCGTGGCGATCCATCAGCGTCCGGGCGTAGATCCCGAGCGTCTCGGGGTCGTGGTGGTCCTCCAGAAGGCCGGCGAGCAGCTGCAGCGCGGCCGCCGCGTCCCCCTCGTCTCCGCGGCGCGCCAGCGCGAGGGCGCGCAGCTGCTTCTGGCGCAGGGAGCCGGGGAAGCGCTGCGCGATCTCGTCCAGGAGCTCCAGCGCGAGCGTGTAGCCGCCGAGTTCGCGCCCCAGACGGGTGAGCCCCTCGACGACGAGGCAGCCGAGCTCCGGTGAGACGCGCCACGCGGGCGTTTCCCAGCGGGCGTTGAAGAGCTCGCACAGGCCCGCGGCGGACTCCTCCCTTCCGGACCGCACCAGCCCCTCGATCTCGCGCCGGGCCTGCTGCGCGCGCGCGTCGAGCTCCTGGACCATGCGGTCCGCCTCGGGCGAG
>CAYGPA010000072.1:0-5099 GCA_964351535.1 uncultured Planctomycetaceae bacterium | reverse complement strand
CGGAGCGCGAACAAGAGGTCGACCAGCGCCTCGCCCGTCGGGCCCTCCGCGTCGCGGCAGAATTCGATGTAGCGGCCCTCGAGCTCCGGCGGACCGGGATCCAGGGTGACGACGACGTAGTCGAATCCCTCGTCCGCATCCCGTCGCGCGCGCAACGCGCCCAGCTCGGCGCGGCTCTCCTCGAGGTCCTCGCCCCGCCCGGACCACACGAGGACGGCGCGGCGGCTCGAGGCGAGTCCCCGCGCCAGGCGCTCCTCGCGCGGCTCGGTCCCCGGGGCCGCGAGCTGGTCCATGAACACGGTGTAGCCGTGGTGCACGAGCACGTCGTAGAGACCCCTCGTCCACTTGCGGTTGTCCTCGAAGCCCCGCAGGTAGACGTGCCAGCGATCCTGCTCGCGCCGCGCCGTGGGCGCCGGAGCGCAGCGCGTCCATTCGTCGTCCGCGCGGAACGCGTTCGCGCCGGTCGTCAGCACGACCGCGGCCGGGTCCACGCCCGGACGACAGCAAACCGTCGGGACGTCGCCCTGACTCGAGAGCGCGAGCGGAATGGCCGTCGTACCCTGCTCGAAGGCCTCCTGGACGGACTTGCCGGCGCCCAGGGCGCGGTAGAAGGACGCCGCGAACGCGCTGGCCACGTCGTCTCCGATCGACTGCTTCATGCCGACCGCGCAGTCGACGTGGCGCGTGATCCACTCCGCCTGGACTCGCGAGTAACAGGCGTTGAGCACGACCAGGCGCGTCTTCCTGCCGACCTTCTCGAAGAAGGCCTCCAGGGCTTCCTTCGGCACCTCGTAGCCGTGCTCGCGATCGTCCAGCAGAACCGTCTCGCCCTGCTCCGTGCCGTGCCCGCTGAAGTGGACGGCCTTCCAGTCGTCGTCCGCGTTGAAGATCCGGAGCAGGTCGTCGGGCCGCGTCGCCCAGTGCGGAACGAGCTCGACCGCCTCCGAGAGGTTCGCCGCCCGGATCTTCTCCTGGATCTCCGCCGCCTCCTGCTCGAGCTTCAGCGCGTCCCAGTCGCGCGGTCGCGCCGCGAGGTAAAGCACCCTCAGCGTCATCACTCCTCCTCTCCACTCCCCGGCAGCGGGGAGTGTGCGGCAACCACTCTAGCGCTTGGCCGCGTGAGGCGGTGACTCTCCGCCGGCCGGGCGCCGGCTTTCCGCTCCCGCACGGTTCGAGTAGCATCGCGAGCAACTGGAGGAGCCTTCCCATGATCGACCCCGCCGCGTCCCTGGAAACTCCCGACTGGGGCCCGAGAGGGCTCCGCATGAAGTTGCGCGAGGTGCTGGCGGAGGCCGAGGAGCTGGGACTCAACGTCGCCGTGGTCCTGGAATCCGACCCGGGCGGAACGCCGTTTCACCCTGAACCGAGTCTGCTGGACTCCGAGGTGGTCGGGAACCGTGACGACACTCCCCCGCGCCAGCACATCCTCGCCGGCGGGACCGTCAACGTCGTGATCGTCCCCATCCGGGGCAAACGTCAGCCGCTGTCCGACTGACGTTCCGGACTCGCGAGCTCGAGGTCGCGCGCGGGCCGAACGCCCAGCGCCTGGTTGCGCTGGCCCGGACTCGCGAAGTTGCGGTACGCCGCGCGGTTCGTGAAGAGCGGCGAGAGCCAGCTGCCGCCGCGGAAGATGCGGAAGGGCTCGGCGGAGGAGCTTTGCCCTGCCTCCCGGAGCTCGTCGTGGCACCACTCGGAGACGTTGCCGTGAACATCGCAGAGGCCGAAGCGGTTCGCCGCGAAGCGGCCGACAGGCGCGTGCACGGCGAACCCGTCGTTCCATTCGCCGCCGCCCTGCTCGCCGATCGTCGGCGACAGCGAGAGGTCGCGCACGTTCTCCAGGCCCGCGAGATCCTCGTAGCGGTTCCCGAACGAGTGCATCCCCGACGTGCCGGCTCGCGCCGCGTACTCCCACTCCGCTTCGCTGGGTAGCCGCAGGTCCAGTCGCCGGGCGAAGGCCTCGACGTCGTGCCAGGTCACGTTCTCGACCGGGTGGCTCGGCGCGACGCGCTCCGCGCGCACGCCGCCGCTCGGCGTCTCCATCTCGATGGGCCCGGGGGCGTAATACGAAGGATTGCGGCCGGTCGTACGCTCCCACTGCCCCTGGGTGACCTCGAACTTGCTCAGGAAGAACGCCGGGACGGTGGCCTCTTGCTGCTGTTCGTTGGACATGCGATCGAGCTCGTCCGGCGGCGAGCCCATGCGGAACCGGCCGCCCGGAATCAGCACGAGCACGATGCCGGAGTCCGCGGACATGGTGATCCTGCCGTCGGCGCCGCGCGTCGGTCGGTCGCCCGAGAGAACACTCCAGAACTCCCAGAGTCCCGACACCGGATCCGGACCGAGAGGCACCAGGCCGATCTGGGGGGTGAGCTGGAGGCCGTCGTAGACGGGAAGAGCCGCGATCGCGTCGGCCGCCGAGCGCCACGCCTCGGCCTCGGAGTCCAGCGTGCGCTCGCGCAGGCCCGCGGCGACGGCGCGCCGCGCGCCCAGCTCCTCGCGCAACAGGGCGACGCGCCGCAGCGTCGCGACCGCTTCGGCGAGCTGAGCCGGGGCCTCCGGCCCGGCCCGCTCGAGCTCGCGCTCGTAGCGCCCCTGGCGGCTCAAGAGGTCGTCTGCGCGGGCCAGCCAGCCGTCAAGAGCCCCGATCCTGTCGGGCGTCGGCGGAACCAGCTGCGCGGCCTCGGCCTCGAAGACGCCCGCGGAATAGAAGTCCAGCTGGCGTGACGTCCGTGCGTTCGCTTGCCGCAAGCGCAGGACGTACAGCACGGAGACCAGGCCCAGGACCATCGCCGCGAATCCCACCGTCAGGGCGAGCTTGCGATTGCGCTGGAACGCCAGCCGCAGGACGTAGAGCAGCCCCGCAGGGCGCGCCGAGATCGGCCGGCGGTCGAGGTACGCCTCGAGGTCCGCCGCCATCGCCGACATGTCGGGGTAGCGGTCCGACGCGTTGCGGGCCATGGCCTTCTCACAGATCTCCACCAGCTCCTCGGGTGCGTGCGGATCGATCTCGCGGACAGGTTCGGGAGGACCGGACTTCACGCGTTCGATCAGCTCGAGCGCGCTCGGCTTCCGCCCTCGTACGTGGTAGGGCGGCTGCCCGGTCAGCAGGTGGTACAGCATCGCTCCGACCGAATAGACGTCGGACTGCGGTCCCATCTCGGCGAGACTTCCGCGAGCCTGCTCCGGGGACATGTACGGCGGCGTCCCGAACACGTCTCCATCGTGAGTCATGAGCGGAGAGGACGAGTCGTGCTCCCGCATGCGCGTGCGCCCGGTCTCGACCTCGGTCGCGGACACCGAGGCATCACGCTCGCGGTCTTCGAGAACGCGCGCGAAGCCCCAGTCCATCACGTAGGTCTCGCCGAGGCGTCCGACCATCACGTTCGAGGGCTTCAGGTCGCGATGAATCACGCCCTTCGAGTGCGCATGGGCCACCGCGTTGCACACCTGCAGCAAGACGCGGAGCGCGCCGGGCAGACTCCAGCTCTCGTCGTCACCCCGAACGAGCGGGATGACGCGGGCGAACTCCTGACCACGAACGAGCTCCATCGTGAAGTAGGCGCGTCCCTGCGCGTCCGCGCCCACCTCGTGGACCGGCACGATGCCCGGGTGGGCCAGCTGTCCCGTGATCTGCGCCTCCTCCACGAGACGGCTCTCCGCACGGGTCACCGTCGAGGAAGACCCCGGCTGGGCGAATTCCGCGCGAACGCGCTTCAACGCCATCCGCCGACCGATGTCCGGATCCCACACGAGCAGCACTTCGCCCTGCCCCCCTCGGTCGATCACCTTCCGGACCCAGTAGCGAGAGTGCCGCAGGGAAACCACGTCGGGCGCTCCTTCCCCGAGCGGCTCCCCGGACTCCTCTCCGGTGGCGACACGACCCAGAATGCGGTTGACCCGTACGAACTGGTCGTTCAGATCTCGCAGGAGCGCTTCGAGGTGTGGGTGCCGACGGCAGATCTCCTCGAAGTCCGGATCCTCTCCACGCCCCCGCGCCTCGAGATACTCGAGGAACACCTTCTCGGCCTCGCCCCAGGCCGACGATCCGGCATCTTCGACCAACGCTAGCTCCTCCCCCGGTGATGGATCCGCTCGCCCACGCGACTCCCGCGCATCTCTCGCGCGAATTCTAGCGAGCGATTCACGTGGCCGCGGCCGATTGCCGCGGGATCGCGCCGCGGCGGCCGGCGATCAGCGGCGCGTCTCCGCGAGGGCCCAGGCGTACTCGCGCGCGATCGGGGGCGGTGTGTCGGAGTTCAGCGCGACCCACGCGCGGTGCGGCCAGTAGGGGTCGCGCAGCAGTTCGCGGCCCAAGAGGATCAGGTCGGCGCGGCCTTCGGTGACGATTGCGTCGGCCTGTGCGGGGTCGGTGATCAGGCCCACGGCGCCCGTGGGGATGCCGGCGTCGCGGCGAATTCGCTCGGCGAGGGAGACCTGGTAGCCCGGGCCGACGGGGATCTCGGCGTTGCGGGTCGCGCCGCCGCTGGAGCAGTCGATGAGGTCCACGCCTTCTCGCGCGAGCAGGCGCGAAGCCTCCACGGAGTCGTCGAGGGTCCAGCCGCCGTCGACCCAGTCGGTGCACGACAGTCGCACGAGGAGCGGGACTTCCTCGGGAAGGACCTGCCGCACGGCGCGGACCGTTTCGAGCAGGAACTTCACCCGGTGCTCGAACGGGCCGCCGTAGTCGTCCGTGCGGTCGTTCATCAGCGGGGACAGGAAGCTGTGGCCGAGGTAGCCGTGTGCGAAGTGGAGCTCGACGACGCGGAAACCCGCGGCGATCGAGCGCTCCGCCGCCGCCGCGAAGGACGCGGTGATCCCGCGGATCTCGGCGACCGTCAGTTCGTGCGGAACCGGACCGTCCGAACGGTACCGCTTCGCGGTCGGCCCGACGGGCATCCAGCCGCCCGCTTCGAGCGGCACGAACGCGTTGGGGGTCGGGTGGAACGGGCGGTGCCGCGACGCCTTGACGCCGGCGTGAGCGAGCTGGATGCCGGGTACCGAGCCGCGCTCCAGCACGAAGTCCGTGATGCGGCGCAGCGCGGGGACGTGCTCGTCCTTCCAGATGCCGAGGCAGTTCGGCGTGATGCGCCCCTCGGGCT
>CAYGPA010000071.1:0-15169 GCA_964351535.1 uncultured Planctomycetaceae bacterium | reverse complement strand
GGGCGGGGAGGATACAAGCGAGCCCCGCCAGCCGTCGAATGCTATTCTCGGTCCGCCGCGCGCGGCGAACCACCGAGCACGTTCCTGCCATGATGGAAAGCGACGACGCGGCCCCCCCGCCCCGCGCCGAACCCGCGATCGACGCTCGTTATCGGCTCGGAGCCGGAGCGACGGCCGCGGTCTCCTACGGTGTGCTGCAAGAGCCCTTCGAGGACCTGCCCGCGGGCACGGAGGTCGCGGTCAAGCGTCCGCACCCCCACCTGCGCGCGGTGCCCGAGGTGCTGCGCGCCTTCGAGGCCGAGGCGCGCGCCGGCTCGGAGGTCGTCCACCCCGGACTCGTGCGCGTGCTGTGGAGCGGAGCCGACGAGGACGGCCCGGTGCTGGTCACCGCCTACGTGCACGGTCAGACGCTGCGCGAGAGCCTCGAGGAGGGCGGCCCGCTCCCCGAGCCGCTCGTGCGCTCGGTCGGATCGCAGATCGCCGGCGCGCTGGCCGCGCTGCACGCCTCGGGCTATTCGCACGGCGACGTGAAGCCGGAGAACATCCGCCTCGACTCCGAGGGGCACGCGGTGCTGCTCGACCTCGGCTTCGCGAACCGCGCGGACGGCGACCGCGCGGTCCGCGCGTCCGCGGCGCATCCGGACGAAGCGCCTGGCGACGAGACGCGCGCGGGTAGCCTCGCGTACCTCTCGCCGGAGCGCACGCGCGGCCAGGCTCCCGACGCCTCGGGAGACGTGTTCGCCCTGGGAATCGTGCTCTACGAGCTGGCCACGGGCCGACACCCGTTCCTGCTGCTGCCGCCGCGCGCACAGGTGCGGGACATGAGCGACTCGTGGAGCGACGGGGACGCCTCGGGCATCTGGAAGACCGACGGCGCGGCGGCCGGAGGAGACGCCGTGCGCTTCACGCAGATCGAGGCGCTCCAGTCGGCGCGCTTCCTCCCGCCCTCGCGCCTCGTTCCGCAGCTCTCGCCGTTCCTCGACGAGCTGCTGCGCGCCATGCTGGCCCGCAGCTCGAGCGAACGACCGGGGTCCGCGGTGCTGCGGCGTCGGTTCGAGGAACAGGAGAGCTGCGCCTGGTGGCGCGAGCGACTCGACTTCGGCGCCGACGCGCGCCGCAGCCCCAACGACCTCGGCGCGCGGCACCTGACGCCGCTGGTCGGCCGCGATCGCGAGCTCGGCGACCTGCTCGCGCGCTTCGACCGCGCGGCCGCCGGCGGCGGTGAGGCGTGCGACCACGCCGTCTGGATCGTGGGTCCCGCCGGCAGCGGGAAGTCCCGCCTCGTGAGCGACTTCGCGGCCGCGGCGCGCCAGCGGGGCGAGCCGCCGCTCTACCTCTACGGACGCTGCCCGCGCGTGGACGAATCGCGCCCGGCCGGACCGATCCTGCGGCTGCTGCACCGCTACCTCTTCCTGCCGCCGGGGACTCCGCCGGGGCCGCGCGAGCAGGCCCAGCTCGGCGAGCTCGTGGACCCGCAGCAGGCCCAGACCCTGCTGCGCGCCATGGACCCCGGCGCGGAGGAGCTCCAGCTCGACATCCCCGCGGCCGCGGCCCAGTGGCTCGCGGCCGTCGGTCGCCGGCACCCGCTGATCGTCTGCCTGGACGACGTCAACCGCGCCGACGAGTCGACGCTCGCCGCCCTGGCGCGCTTCACCGCGCTGCTCCCGGACACGCGCGCTCTGCTCGTGCTGACGCGACGCGCCGAGGACGAGGTGCGCCACCCGCGCCTGCTCGCCGGCCTGGCGGAGCGCATCGGCCACGGCGACGCGCCCTCGCTCGGCGCCGCGGCGGGCGAGCCGCTCGCACCGAGGGAGGTCCTGACGGGCGGAGTCGGCAGCGCACCCGGGACCCTCGCCCTGGAACAGCTCTCGCACGTCGACGTCGAGCAGCTCGTGCGCGAGCTCTTCCACCCCGCCGTGCCCCTGAAACGCCTGGCGCTCGCACTCGAGGCGCGCAGCCAGGGCAACCCGGGATTCCTGACCGAGACCGTCCGCGGCCTCGTGGCGCGCGGCGAGGCGCGCCCCTTCTCCGACGACGACGCACGCCTCTTCCTCGAAGTCGCGCCCGAGGACCTGCCCTTCCCCGCGTCCCTGAACAACCTGATCGCGGAACGCTATCGCGCGCTGCCCGAGGAGGACCGACGCTGGCTCCAGCGCCTCGCCGTCGTCGGCGGACACATCAAGCCCGACTTCCTGGCGCACGCGTTCGGGCAACCCGCGCGCATCGAGATCGACGCGATGCTGGGTCGCATGGTGCGCGCGGGTTGGCTCGTGCCCGTCGGCGCGCGCTACCGCTTCGCGCGACCCGCGCTGCGCGAGGGCGTGTACCTCTCGATCCCGGCCAGCCGTCGACGCCGCATGCACACGTCCGCGGCGCGAGCGCTCGGGGACGACCAGTACGGCCCGCGGCGACTCTCGGAGGAGTACCAGCGCGCGTTCCACCTGCGCTCGGCGGAACAGCACGCCGAGCTCCTGGAATGCGTCGAGCCCCTCGTCGATCGCTTCGTGCGTCGCGGGCTCGCGCAGCGCGTGTACCGGCTGGCCGTCTGGGGTCTCGAGGCCCTCGAACACATGCCCCGCGAGCGCGCGCAGGATCGCCAGCGCATCCGCTTCCTCGAGGCCGCGGCGGACTCGGCCGATCGGCTGGGTACGCGCGGCGAGCAGCGCGAGTGGCTCGATCGCCTCTCCGATCTGGACCTCGCACCCGACGGCGACCGCGAGCTCCTCGCGCGCGTGTACTTGCTGCACGGACGCTACGCCATCGGCGTCGGGCAGTACGGGCTCGCGCGCGGCATGCTGCGCAACGCGGTCGAGCTGTCGCGCAACGAGAGCTCGATGCGCGAGCTCGCCAGCGAATCCATGCGCCGGCTCGCGTCCGTCCAGGCCCACGTCGGCGAGCTCCGCGAGGCGCGCCGGCTGGGGAGGAAGGCGCTCGACCTCGCCGTCCACGACGCCCAGCGCGCCGTCAGCTGGCTGCAGCTCGGCGTGGTGGAAGTGCTCGAGGACCGCCTCGAGGCGGGCCTGCGCAGCGTCGACGAGGCCCTGCGGCTCCTGCGCCGTGAGCGCCGCTGGAGCCTGCCCGGCGCCTTCTCCGCCGCGCACCTGCTGCGCGGACGCATCTACCGCCTCGCGGGCCGGCCGCGGCGAGCCCTGGCCTCGCTGTACCGCGCGCAGCGGCTCGCGCAGCGCGCGGGCGAGCGCCGGCTCGAGACCGAGGTCGCCGGACGCCTCGGCGGGCTACTGCTCGAGAGCGGACGCCCGGCGGAAGCCGAGGCCAGCCTGCGCGAAGCGCTGCAGACCGCACGCGAGATCGAGGACCTGCGCGGCCAGGCGCTGGCCGGACTCTGGCTCGGGATCCTGCTGCTCGAGCGCGGCGATGCCGAGGCCGGGCCGCTGCTGAACCGCACCGAGGTCCTCGCGCGCGAGATGGGCCTGAACCGCGTCGTGGGACTGACGAACGCCGTGCGTGCGCGGCGCGCCCTCGCGCGCGGGTCGATGATCGAAGCCGAGCGCATCAGTCTCGAGGCCGTCGAGGGACTCGAGCGCCACGGCGCCGAGCTCTCCGACCGCATCGTCATCACGGGAACCCGCGCGCTCGTCCTCGAACGCCTGGGCCGTGCCGAGGAAGCCGGGACCCTGCTGCGCGAGCTCGAGCGGCGCATGCGGCGCGAGACGCGACGCCTGCAGAGCCCGGTGCTGCAAACCCGCCACCGCCAGGCCTCGACGCGATTGCTCGAGACGGTCCGCTCGCAGCCCGAGTCGGTCTACCCGCGCGTCGAGCTGGACTGGGGTCGCGGCCCGCTGATCCTCCCCGGCTGAGCCGGAACCGCGACGCGCAGCCGAGCCGACTCGCGCGGGTCCGCGATCTCAGGCCCGCGAGGCCGGCCGCCGGCCCGGTCCCGGCGCGGCCCGGACCCGCGACCCGCGACCCGCGCGAGCCCCTGCGGCGCCTACCTCGTCCGTTCGGCCCGATTTCCGGCTCCGGGCTTGAAACTGAGACTGATTCTCAATTACAACCTGGCCCTCGGCGATCGCGCGCCTCACTTCATGCCCCTCCTCGCACCTCTCCTGCTCTCGCTCGGCACCTGCCCGGCCGCTCCCGACGCGTCCCGAGAGGTCGTCGAGCGCCGCGTGGCCGTGATGGGGACGATGCTCGAGCTGCGGCTGGAGGCCGCGACCCGACCCGTGGCCCTGCGCGCCAGCGAGCAGGCCGTGCGGGCCCTGGAGGCCGTGGAGGCGCGCCTTTCGACCTGGAACGTCTTCTCGGAACTCTCGCGTCTGAACGCTGCCGAGCCCGGCGTGCCCTTCGAGCTCAGCGCCGAGCTCGCGCGCGACCTCGGGCGCGCGGCCGAGGTCTGCGCCTGGACCGAGGGGGCCTTCGACCCGGTCCTCGGCGGCCTCGTGGAGGCCTGGGGCCTGCGCACCGGCGGCCGCGTGCCGACCCGCGCCGAGCGCGAGGCGGCGCGCGCGGCCGGCGGCCTCGACGGCCTGCGCCTCGAGGGGCGAACGGCGACGCGCCTGCGCGCCGGTGCGCGCGTCGAGGAGGGCGGCTTCGGCAAGGGCGTCGGGCTCGACGAGGCCCTCGCGGCGCTCGACGGCTCCGGGGTCTCGCGCGGGCTGCTCGACATCGGCGGCCAGGTCGCCGTGCTCGCGAGCGAAGAGCCCTACTCCATCGCCGTGGCCGACCCGCGCGAGCGAGGCCGAGCGGTCGTCGAAGTGGCCGTGCAATCCGGCTCGCTGGCCACCACCGCCAACAGCGAGCGCGGCATCGAGGTCGACGGCCGACGTTTCGCGCACGTGCTCGATCCGCGCACCGGACACCCGGCCGAGGACTTCGGCAGCCTCACCGTCTGGGCCCCGGACGCGACCACGGCCGACGCGCTCTCGACGGGCCTCTACGTACTCGGGCCGGACCGCGCGCTGGCGTGGGCGCTCGAGCACGAGGACTTCGAGGTCCTCACCATCGAACCGACGACAGGCGGAAGCCTGCTCGTGCGAGCGACGCCGGGACTGGCCCGGCGTGCGCGACCGCTGACCGAAGACACCCGCCTGTCCCCCCCAACGACCCCCGACATCGACCGATGAACCGCTTCACGTTTGCCGTCCTGCGCGCCGGTGCGCTCGGACTCCTCGTCGCCGGACTCGTGCCGGCCGCCGCCGCGCAAGACCGCGACCTGCTCGACCGCATCGAGGCCCTCGAACAGGAGAACGCGCGGCTGGAGGCCGAGCGGGCCGAGAACAGCGCGCGCCTGGAGCGGCTCGAAGGCAACGTCGACGTGCTGGCCGACGAATACGAGCGCATCAGCTTCCGCGACATCGTCCCCACGATCGGCGAGTCGTACTCCGGCCTGGGCCTGGCCGCCTCGAAGGTCTACTCGCTCGAGCAGCCCGGAATCTCGATCGGCGGCTACGGCGAGATGCTGTACGAGAACTTCAACGGCTCGAAGACCGACGAGATCGACTTCCTGCGTGCCGTGATCTACGTCGGCTACAAGTTCAACGACGACTGGGTGTTCAACTCCGAGATCGAGTTCGAGCACGCCGCCACCGACAAGAACGGCAGCGCCTCGGTCGAGTTCGCGACCCTGGACCGCCTGATCAACGACGCCATCAACGTGCGCGCCGGGCTGCTGCTCTCCCCCATGGGCTTCCTGAACGAGCTCCACGAGCCGACGGCCTACTTGCCCGCGACGCGGCCCGTCACCGAGATGCGCATCATCCCCTCGACGTGGCGCGAGAACGGAGCCGGGGTCTACGGCGAGGCCAGCGGGTTCAGCTACCGCGCGTACGTGATGAACGGCTTCGACGCGATGGGGTTCTCCGCCGCCGGGCTGCGCGGAGGGCGACAGAAGGGCAGCGAGGCCCTGGCCGACGACTTCGCGATCGTGGCGCGCGGCGACTGGGTCGGCACGCCGGGCCTGACCGTCGGCGCCGCCGCGTACATGGGCGACTCGGGCCAGGGGCAAGCGGGTCTCGGCTCCACGGGCACCAGCGTCTACGAGGTGCACGCCGAGTACCGCGCCGGCGGGATCTGGGCCCGCGGCCTGGCCGCGATGGCCGAGGTCGACGACGTGACGGAGCTGAACGCGGCCCTCGGCAACGTCGGCAACCAATCGGTCGGCGAGGAGCTCCAGGGCGCGTACCTGGAGGTTGGCTACGACCTGCTCAGCGCCCTCGCCCCCGAGAGCGAGAGCTCGCTCTCGCCCTACGTCCGCTACGAGGCGGTCGACACGCAGGCCGAGGTCCCCACGGGCTTCACGTCGGACCCCGCCAACGACGAGACGATCTGGACGGTCGGCCTCAACTACCAGCCGATCTCCCAGATCGCCATCAAGCTCGACTACCAGGACTGGGATCACGCCACGGACCGCTGGAGCCTCCAGATTGGCTACGTCTTCTGAAATGCGCGACTCGAACTTCACTCTCGCGGCGGCGCTGGCCGCCTTCGGAATCCTGGGCGTCCTCTCGCCCCTGAGCGCTTCCGCGGGCACGCCGCCCTCCGCGGCGGCGGCGACCGGCGCGTCCAAGGTGTTCCTGACCATGGACGAGGCGCTGCAGCTCGCCTTCCCCGACCTCACCATCGAGCGCGACAAGCAGTTCCTGTCGGCCGAGGAGTGCGAGCGGGCCGCCGAGCTCGCGGGCTCCGAACTCGAGTCCGCCATCGCCTACACGTACACGGCACTTCGCGACGGCGAGGTCGTCGGCACCGCGTACTTCGACGCCCACCGCGTGCGCACGCTGCGCGAGACCATCATGGTCGTCGTGGCGCCCGACGAGACCGTCCAGCGCCTCGAGATCCTGGCCTTCGCGGAGCCGCTCGACTACATGCCCCGCGGCGAGTGGTACGGGCAGTTCCTCGGCAAGCGGCTCGACGAGGACCTCAGCCTGAAGCGCGGCATCCGCGGGATCACCGGCGCGACGCTCAGCGCGCAGGCCACGACCCGCGCCGCGCGGCGTATCCTGGCGCTGCACCGCGTTCTCCAGGAGCGCACCCCCACGCCCCCGCCCACGCCCGCCCCCGGCATCCCGCGTTGACTTCCCGATCGACCGCCCCGACGACATGAGCCGAGGGCTGGCCTGGTTCGTGCACGTCTCCGTCGCCCTGGTGTCCGTCACGGGGCTCCTCTACGCGTGGATGCGCTACTTCGCGACGTCGGACGATCCCTTCGCCGTCGTCAACCATCCGTGGCAACCGGACGTGCACGTGGCCCACGTGCTCGCCGCGCCGCTGAGCCTGTTCGCGATCGCCCTGATCTGGCGCGACCACGCCTGGAAGCGCTTCCGCAACGGCTACCGGCTCCGACGGCGCACGGGACTCGCCCTGCTCCTCTCCCTCGTGCCCATGGTCGCCTCGGGCTACTTCCTGCAGGTCGCGGTCGAGGAGGCCTGGCGGCAGACCTGGATCGTCGTGCACGTCACGAGCTCGGTCGTGTGGGTGCTCGTCTATCCGCTGCACCCGTTCCTGCAGCGCCGAGGTCGTCCCGGCTCGACCCCCGCCTGAGGCGCCGGTTCCGCTCAACCGTCGTCTCGCGCGGGAACCTCGGGCACGCTCGGCACGCCGGCGAAGTTGCGCTCCAGCACCCAGCCGGCGCCGTGGGCGCGGCGGTGGCGCGCGTGGGCCGCGGCGATGGCTCGCCAGTCGGATTTCCAGCGCTCGCCTCCGGTTCCGTAGCCGCGGAAGAAACGCGCGAAGTCGCTGCGCGTCAGCACGCGACCGTCCTGCTCCTCGCGCCGCTGCACGAAGCGGAAGAAGCGGCGCAGGTTGCGCCGGCGTTCGGAGTCCCCGAGCCGCTCGCGCAGCTCCGAGCGGTCGAGGTCGAGGATCCAGAGCCGCGGCTCCCCGCGCTCGAGGGACGCGCGCTCCACCAGGAAGTTGCGCGCGTTCAGGTCCGCGTGGGCGAGCCCCAGGTCGTGCAGCGAACGCACCAGCCGCCCGGCGGCGACCAGCACCGGAGCGAGGCGCGCGCGCGTCAGCTCGCCGCCGCGCACGGCGACCAGCAGCTGGCCGAGGTCGAGGGCGTTCTCGACGCGTCGCGTCAGCAGGTCGAGCTGGTAGCCGCCCCCGGGGATCGAGCGCGCGCGCGCGCCGACGACCTCGGGGGTGCGCACGCCGCGGGAGCGCAGCTCGCACGCGAGGATCAGCTCGCGGAAGGGCCGGTCGGGATCGAGGAAGCGTTCCCCGGTCAGCCAGCGCAGCAGACCGCCGTGGCGGAAGCGGCGCACGACCAGGCGTTCGTCACCCAGGCGCAGCTGTCCGAGCGGCTGCCGGCCCGCGAGGTCCGAGGGCTCGAGCCCGCCGTCCTCGTCCGGCCCGAATCCGCGCTCCGTCAGCGGACCTCGCAGGTCCTCGATCACGGCGAGCACACCCCGTCGTCCGCGCAGGACGACGTATCCGGGGGGCAGCTCTTCCAGAACCTCGAAAGGGCTCACGCGGGCAGTTTAGCCCGCATCCCTCACCACCTCGCCGCGCTTTCGCGGACTCTGCCCGACGCGGCTCCCGGGCGGAGTCTTCACGCGGCGTCGATCGAACCGGGCCGACTCGGCCCTCGAGAGGGTGCCCCGCGAGCGCCGACCTTGCGCGCGTTCCCATCGATCGGCGGACCGGCGGAGCGCCGGAGTCGGTCGTCGAGGACGCAGGGGGGCCCGGGGTTCCCGCAACGCACGAGGGGCAGCCGGAGGCTGCCCCTCGTGTCGATTCGGCTGCGTGCTCGTGACTAGAGGCCCGCGCCGAACCCGCCCGAGGACGATTTCGGGGACGAGCTCGAGGACTTCTTCTCCGCCGCGGGTGCCGAGGCCTCGCGGGGCGCGCGGGGCTCGGGCTTCGGACGCGGCTTGGGAGTCTCCGGCTTGGGCTCGGCAGCCTTCTCGTTTCCGAAGATGCCCTTGCCGAAGCCAGACGAGGCCGCGGGCTTGCGCGGTGTGCGCACGGGCTCGCTCGCGCGCGGAGCGCTCTCGGGAGCGCGCTCGCGGGGACGATCGCGATCGCCGTCCCGGCTGCGCTCACGGCTTCGACCACGATCGTCGCCACGGCTGCGCTCACGGCCTCGACCGCGGTCGTCGCCGCGGCCGCGCCCTTCGGAGCGCTCGCCACGATCCCGGCCCGGACGCTCGCTGCGCCCACCGGCCTCGCTCCGATCGCGATCGAAGCGTCCGCGCTCCGAACGCTCGCGTTCGGGGCGATCGCGTTCGGGGCGATCGCGTTCGGAGCGATCGCGTTCGGGGCGATCGCGTTCGGGGCGATCGCGTTCGGGGCGATCGCGGTCGAAGCGCTCCCGGTCGGGCGACGCGCTGCGCGAGCGGCGTCGGGGCGCCTCGTCGCGCGGGCCGCGGTCGCGGCTCTCGCGCTCGCGGACCTCACCCCCGCGCTCGCGGGCTGCGGCCGGACGGCTGCGCTCCGAGTCGCGATCCCGGTCCTGGGGCCGATCGCGGTCGCGGTCGCGGTCACGGTCACGGTCGCGGTCGCGGCCCCCGCGCCCTCGCCCGCCGCGCTCGCGTTCCCGGGACGGGCCGCGCCCACCGCGGCGAGGTCCGCCGCGGCCGCTGTCGCGGCCGCCGACCTCTTCGCGCTCGTAGCCGTCGGAGAAGCTCCCGCTGCGCTCGAGGAACTGCGTCGGCACTTCCTGGGCGAGGAACAGGGACTTGCGATCGTAGAAGTTGATGCCCTCTTCCCACGCGTCGAGCGCGGCGACGGTCAGGAGGTCGTACTCGACGCCGGCGCGCCGGCCCCCCTCGCGCCCCTCGTCCGGGGTGAGCGCGAGGTGCAGGAAGCGGCGGCGCCCGCCGCGCAGGCCGTTGCGCAACGCGCGCTCGGCGTCACGCTTCTCGACGCCGACGTAGAGCACCTCGGGCGGCTTGGTGGGCTCGCCGGGCTCGACCTCGATGGAGTGGCCGTAGAGCGCGCGGATCTTGTCGCCGGTGATCTCGTAGCGCGGACGGTCGCCCGAGGAGATCGCGACCTCCACGTCCTCGACCTCGATGCGCTCGCCCATGGCTTCGTTGAGGGCGCGAACGACGTCGTCGAGGTGGCCGAATCCGTTCCGGTCGAGTTCGAGATCGAAGCGCTCGGGCTGGTGGCGCAGCATGTAGGCCAGCGAGCGTGTGATGCGTTCGATGAGAGCCGGGTGGGTCATGGATCGTCGAAGGAGGGCTCCGTGCGAGCAGGACGCAGGGGGCCCAGTCGGGTTGTCGAGTGGGTGCGCGAGCGGGCGTGCAGCGGCACGCCGGGTCGCTGGGGGTCGGCTGAGGAGCCCCTCGGCCGACGTCGCGAAGGCGACGGTTGATCCGGCGATTCTATCAAGGGTGCGGCGTCGTTCCACCGGATCGAATCAGCTCCCGAGAGCGACCAGCCGGGCGAACTGAAGCGGTCCGGCGAGGACCTCGAGCGTGAGGGCGCCCAGCACGAGCGCCACCCCGGCCCTCCAGAGGGGGGTGGAGGTCGCGGGGCGGTCCTCGGTCGACCGGGGACGGCTCGGGTCGGCGCTCCCGGGCTCCACGCGCAGGAGCGCCGCGGTGGCGGCGAGGACCCCCGAGGCCTGCGCGATGGCGAACACGGGCAAGGCATGGGTCAGGGCGAGCGGGACGGCCGCTCCCGCGCGCACGGCGTCGGTCACGAGGGGAGCGACTCCGCCGGCCGCCGCCCCGACGGCGAGGGCCGCGAGCAGGAGGCCGGCGACCCCGCGACTGGCCCGGGCCGAGGTGAGGGCCACGCCGGCCCAGGCGAGGCGGCCGAGCAGGGCCACGGCGTCCAGCGACTGCCCCGCGGCCTGCAGGCGGACCTCCGCGCCGACGAGGTCCGAGAGGGGCAGGGCGCCGAGGGCCCGCCAGGGTCCGGGTTCGAGGTCCGCGCGCTCCACGGCGCCGCCGAGCACGGCCGCGGCGATCCCCACGCACCAGGCCACGCCCAAGAGGGCCGCCCGGCCGCTCCCGTGGCGCAACTGGAGCGTGAAGACCGGTGCGAAGCCCGCGGCGGCGAGGAGCGCCGGCGCGCCGGGCAGACCGATCGACAGGCCCAGCAGCGTGCCCGCGAAGCCCGTGGCGATCGCGAGGGGCCACGCGACCTCGGGGCTGGTCCACGAGAAGGAGCCGCGACTGGAGGTGTCGTCGGTCAAGTCTCCGACACCATCGCCGGCGCGCCGGCATGGAGCGGACCCTCCTCCCCCTCCGAGCGCGCCACGACCGCCGCCCCGCAGCTGTCCGACCAGACGTTGACCACCGTCCGCATCATGTCGAGCGGGCGGTCGACGGCCAGCAGCAGGGCCGCGCCCTCGAGCGGCAGCTTCAGGGCGGAGAGGATCGTCAGCATCATCACGAGCCCGGCCGACGGAATGCCGGCGGCTCCCACGCTCGCGAGCAGGGCCATGACGACCACCATGGCCTGGGCGCCGAGGGTCAGGTCGTAGTCCGAGGTGCTCGCGTAGTACTGCGCCAGGAAGATGACGCCGATGCACTCGTAGAGCGCCGTGCCGTCCATGTTGATGGTCGCGCCGAGCGGCAGCGTGAACGAGGTGACCTTGTTCGACACTCGCCCGCGCTGCTCGACGGTCTCCAGCGTGACCGGCAGCGTCATGCTCGAGGAGCTCGTGCTGAAGGCCGTCATCAGCGCCGGCGACATCGCGCGGAACCACTGGCGCGGCGAGACGCCGCTGCGCCAGCGGAGGAACAGCGGCAGCGTCACGCAGGCGTGGAAGACGAGCGCGCCCGCGACCGTCAGCATGTACTTCAGCAGCGGGGGGAACACGCTGAAGCCCGTCCGCGCGACGACCTCGACCAGCAGGGCGAAGACGCCGTAGGGGATCAGCTTCAGGATGCCCTGAGCGAGCCGCATCACGACCTCGAAGAGGCTCTCGAAGAGCCCCGTCACCCGCGAGCGATGGGGCTCGTCCACGCGCGTGATGAAGAAGCCGAACAGCAGCGCGAAGAAGATCACGGACAGCATCGCGCCGTTGTCCGAGAGCGACCCGAAGATGTTCTGCGGGACCATGCGCTTGAGCACGTCGACGAAGCTCGCCTCGGGGAGGACGCCGGCCGTCGACAGCGGCGAGAGGCCGAGCGCGGCGTCCTTGCCCGGCTGCACGAGGTTGACGAGCAGCTGACCGATGCAGATGGCGAGCAGGCTGGTCGTGACGTAGTACGCGAACGTCTTGGCGCCGAGGCGCCCCAGGTCGCGCCCCGAACCGATCCCCGAGACGCCCGAGACGATCGACGTGAAGACGATCGGGACGATCAGCATCTTCAGCAGCGCCAGGAAGATGTCGGCCACGAAGGCGAAGGGCGCGATGGCCGTCGCGCGCCAGGAGTCCGGGTCGAGCCCGAGCGTCAGCGGCAGCGGCTCGCCGGCCTCGCGCTCGAGCCACAGCACCTCGCCGTTGTCGCACTCGGCCAGCAGGGCTTCGAAGTCGGCCGGCGTGTCGAGGGCGCGACGCTCCTCGTCGGCCGTTCCCCGCCGGCGGAGCGCGCTCCCGAAGGCCTTGCCGAGCGGCAGGTCCTGCGCCGGCCCGCGGCCCGCCTCGAGCTCGATGCCCGGGCCGGGCGTGTCGATCCATCGAGCTCCGGCCCAGGCTGGCGCCTCCAGGAAGGTCTGCAGGAGAACTCCCACGAGGACACCCGCCACCATCCACGCCAGGACCTTCCAGTGGAGCTGCATGGATGGAGCCTATCGGGGTGGGTGCTCCCGCTCCACCGCGCGGCCGCGGCCGCACGGCTCCGCGGAGCCGCGGCGCGCTTCGGCGGGCCGCAGCTCCGCGGTGCCGATCCGCCGGCGCGCGCCGAAGATCCGTGCGCACGCGTCCGCTGGGGTGCCCGGCGCAGCGCGAGCCGGGGTTAAAAGTGCGCGCCCGGGGCCTGCCCCCCGGGCGCGCTGGTTGGCGGGTCCCACACCACCAACAAGGGTTTTCTCTGAGTCCCAGCTCTTTCAGGTTCTCTGCGCGGCCGCCTCAGGTTCGCCGAGGGGACGCTGCGAGTCCGTTTCCATGGCAATTGCCATGCCGCACGGCCTAGCTGCCCGTTGAAGAAGTGCTCCAGATGCCAGGGTCGTGGCATCCGCTTCGGTGTGGTGCCTGGAAACGCAGGCGAATCGTCGATTCGGCGAGGCTTTCAGGTGCCGCACCGGAGTGGAGGACGCGGGTCTGGCGCTGGATGACTTTTTCAACGGGCTGCTACGCGGAGTTCCTCCGGCCGAGCCGGTGCCGCACCGACAGGAGCCGGGCGGTGAAGGACGTGGTGTTGCCGGACGTGCTCCCGAACGACCCCGCCTCGGCGACGTACGGCTCGTTCGAGGCGTCGGCCTGCGACGCGGGCAGGGACTCGTTCTCGTCGGAGGCCAGGACCTCGAAGCCCTGCTCCTGGAGCTGGCTGACCAGGCCGCGGCTCCCATCCATGCGAACGGAGAGACGGTCCCCGGTTTCCGGGTCGGTCCATCCCAGCAGCACGGAGCGGAAGCTGCGCGCGGACGCGTCGCTCTCGAGGCCGGCTGCCGGTCGATCTCGAGAGGGCTCGCCGTGTTCGAGCGATGTGAACTGGCGGAGCGCGCGCTCCGCGCTCGACTCCAGGTGCTCGGGTTCTTGGTGACTCTTCATCGAACTGCTTCCAGTGTTTGCCCACGGTTGCGGGCGTGAGCGCTTCGCGTCGCGGAGGCGCTTGGAGTCTCGCGGATCGACTCGTTCCCTGACCGCTCGCTCGCAGAGCTCGCCCGCAGGGGTTGAGTGGATCGGATCCTCGATTCCTTCGCGCCGATTCGGAACTTTCGCTCCGCGTCGAGCCTCGACTGCAGATACGCCGCTCGGTCGGTTTTCGTTGAGCGATTCCGCCGGAACTTTCGTCCCAACACGTTCGTGACCTGAACCCGCATCGGGGACGGACTCCGACCTGGGCCGATCTGGCTGCGCGTGCCGAATCGGCTCACCGTGCGGGCGTCGTCGCAGCTGTCCGTTCGTGTAGACATCCGGAGGTTTCTTGGCCTTTCCTGCGTACGGCTTTCACCGATTCTTGACGCAACGCGAGGTCGCGTCGTCGGCCGAACCGGTGGGCGGCGCCGCCCGCGCGCACGGGCTCGCACCGCCCCCTTCTAGAGAGGCCGCGTAGCCCGACATCCCTGCCGCGAACTCGAAAAAACTCGCGGAGCCGGACGCCCGGATTCCCGCCGGCTCGCCGGGTGCCCAGTCCTGGAACGAGCGAACCGCTAGTAGCGCGGCATCCGGGGGTCGAGCTCCGCCGCCCAGCGCTCGACGCCGCCGCTCAGGTTGTAGAGCTCGTCGAACCCGAGGTGCGCCAGGGCCTGCGCGGCGCTCGCGCTGCGGATCCCGTGGTGGCAGATGCAGACCGTCGGGAGGTCGGGGTCGAGCTCGACGTGCCGCACCGAGAGCTCCGAGAGCGGCACGGACACCGATCCTTCGATGCGGCAGAACGCGAACTCGTCGGCCTCGCGCACGTCGAGCAGCACGAGGTCCTCGCCCGCCTCCAGCCGCTGATGCAGGTCGCGCGGGGCGATCGGCTCGAGACGCGCCACTACTGGAACTTCAGCGGCTGCTTGTCGAACACCGGGGGCACGGGCACCCCGAGGACGTCGAGCGCGGTCGGCGCGATGTGCATCACGTGGATGCCCTCGGCCGGGATCTCGACCTTGCGGTTCGACAGGAACATGCCCTGGACCAGGGACGGATCCACCGACACGTGGTCGCCCGACCAGTTCTTGTTGCTGTCCTCGTAGATGTCGCCGGGCGCGTACGAACCGTCGTCCTGCCTCGTGAGCCGCATGCCCCCGGTCGTGGTCCCCCACGACACGCGGTAGCCGACGTCGAAGCCGAGCATCATGTCGGGCGAGAGGTCGTCGTACGGCCCCTGCTGGATCTGGCGCATGATGCGCGCGTCCTTGCCGATCGAGAGCCCCGTCTCGGGGTCGACCGACGCGATGAAGTCGCTGCGCAGGCGCGTCAGGAGCGCGTCGACCTCGTCCTCGGGCACGATGCCCTGGCCCTCGCGGCCGACCTGGTTGACGTAGAGCATTCCGAGGCCCAGCGCGTAGACCTGGGTCTTGCTCCAGTCCACGAAGCCCAGCCCCTTGCTGTTGCTCTTGCTCAGGTTGGACTTCACGGCGAGGTAGCCGTTCTCGTACAGCCAGTTGTTGATGTTCACGCCGCGCCGGAAGCTCTGGAAGCCGTGGTCGGCGCAGATCA
>CAYGPA010000070.1:10981-15188 GCA_964351535.1 uncultured Planctomycetaceae bacterium | reverse complement strand
GCTCCCTCGCCATGTTCGCAGCCCTCGTCGGCTGCAGCTGGGCGTGGTCGGGAGTCGTCCTCTGGAACTCGCTGCATCCCACTGCGACTCGCGCGAACACCTTCGAGGAGAGCCGCGTCGTGCAGCAGGGTGGCTCGCGCGACTCGCACGTCCGTCGCCCCGCCGGACCGACTCGTTCCGCTCGACGAGACCCACCGCCGCAGACTCCTCCGGCGATCCTCCCCGACCAGGGACAGCGCGACTTCGCGGTCCACTGCCTCGTGCGCGGAATGGCTTCGCCGCCCATCGAGTCGATCGATCCCGTCACGCTCGACGCCATCCTGGTCGTCCTGGCCTGGAACTTCGCGGCCTATCGCGACGCCAGCTTCGACGCGTACCTCCAGCTAAGACGTGAGGACCTGCTCGCGGCATCCCTCGCCCGGCGCAAGGACCTGGCGACGCTCCGGGCGATCCTGATCCAGGACCTGGGCATTCCGGAGGCGCAGGTTCCCGTCGAGTGGATCGCCGCACTGGAGCTCTACTGGAACTCCCTCTACGACAGGCCCCCGGTCGCCGAGTTCCTTCCGTCCACGACGCGCTTTCGCCTGTGCAGCCAGGTCGTTCACGGACTCACTCCGCGCTGGCCCGACCTGCTGGACGAACGATCGACGGACGAACCGTTCACGACCGTGCGCCACCGCCTCGCCGTGGCGCATCGGCAGGATCTGTCCCAGGCCGTCGCCGCCGATGGATCGATTCGCTGGTTCGACTTCGCAATCGACTTCGAGACCGAAGTCGGTGCGACGGCGCGCATGTTCCTGCGCTACGTGTGGAATGCCACCGAGAGCGAGTGGTTCCTGCAACAGGCGCTCACGCAGTACCCGAGGGGCTACGGACTTCGCAAGAACCGAAGCTACCTCGTCTTTTGAGGATTCGACAACCCGAGGACGATCGACATGACGACACGACCCATTCACTCGATTGGCGCGGCGCTGCTGGTTCTGGCACCGCTCTTCTTCTCCGTTCCGGCCGCGTTCGGAGCGCACTCGAGCTCCACGCCGTCGGAGACGAACGACCCGCGAACGCCCCTGGTGCTGTGCACTCAGCCGCTGAAGCAGTGCCTGTTCGACGACGCCGCAGGCTGCACGAAGTCCTGCCCCGCCGATCAAGGCTGCAGCATGGTGACCGGCTCCTGCACGTTCGGGTTCGGGACCGACGCATGCTGCTCTTGCAGCGGCGACGTGGACGACTGCAACAACTCTTGACCCTCAGGAGGGGCTGGCGACCGGGACGCCTTACCCGGTCGCCCGCTCCCAGGAATCGACACGACGAAGCAAACATGGACACGCCCCGCACCTCCGGATTGGGCTGGCTCGCCCTGCTCCTCATCGTGGCCGCAGCCGTTGCGCTGCTGTTCCAGGCGTTTCACCGGGAGGCTTCGGCTCCCGCAACTGTTCGTCCCCAGCCGAGTCGCCCGGCGGAAGACTCCGGGCGTTCCTCGCTCGCACGGGTGGACCTCTCCACGGGGACGACGAAGCGCGTAGAGCCGACGGACCTCACGGCCACGACGGCTCCTGCTTCCCCCGGAACGTCGGACGCTGTCGCTGCGGGCTCGTTGCTCGTGCTGGGAACGGTCCTGGACCCGTCCGGTGCAGCCCTCGCCGGCGTCCGCGTCTCCGGCGCCGGCGCCGGCCACCGCTCGGGGCCCGATGCGCTCTCGAACGAGAAGGGCGAGTTCCGGGTGGAGCGAACTCTCCAGCGAGAACCCGTTCGTGGGCAGCAGCTGCAGCTGGAGTTCACCCTCCCGGGGCACGCCACGGTCCACAGGTGGATCGACCTCCACCCCCCCCGAGAGCTGTCGCTGGGAGTCATCGTGCTCCCGCGCGGCGGAAGCGTCCGCGGGCGGGTCCTCGACCGAGACGAACTCGCCGTGGCGGGCGCAACCGTCGCCGTGGCCGATCCTGATGTGGTCCTCGGCTGGAGCCGGAAGCGGATGGACCCCGCGCGGCGCTGGCAGGCGGACGGCCCGATCGCAACCAGCCGCTCCGACGGATCGTTCGAGCTCGTGGGAGTACCCGTGGGCAAGCAGCGACTCCTCGCAAGCTCGCCCGGGCGGCTCACCGGCCTGTCCGCACTTCTCGACGTCACCTCGGAACAGGCGATCTCCGACGTGGTGCTCCGAGTCGAGGACCCGGATCCGGATCAGCTCATCCAGGGGCTCGTGCTCGGTCCGGACGGGAGCCCGCTCGCGAACGCCCGGGTGAACGTCCACTCTCCGAGCTTCCAGACCAGGATCGAGAGCGATGGTGCGGGCCGCTTCCGCGTCACGACGCGGGCAGTAGAGGATCACACGCTCATCGCCGAGGACGCGCTCCATCGATGGGGATCGGCGGTGGCCCGCGAGGTCCGACCGGGCACGACCGACTTGCTCCTGCAGCTGACCGGGGGCGAGAGCGTTCCGGTAACGGCTCGATCGAGCGAGGGAAGTCCGCTCGCTCCGGTCGAGGTCGAGGTCCTCGAGGCCGAGGGGCTCCTGGTTCTCGAGACCGTCTCGTCGCGGGAAGAGCCGAGCGCTTGGTTCCGCCTCCCGAACTGTGACTTTCGACTTCGCGTATCGGCGCCTCTGCACGCCGTCGCATCGCTGGGGCCCTTCCGGATCACGGATCCCCCCGAAGCCATCGACTGCGTGCTGACGCCGCTGGCTGGACTGACGGGCATCGTCCTGTTCGACGGCGCGCCCGTTCCGGGGGCGACGGTCTCGCTCCACGAGGCCTTCGACCGCCAGACGACCCGTGCGGGATTCCCGCTGCGTTCGAGCCCCCTGCCGGCGGGCCACGCGACCACCGACGCACGCGGAGTCTTCGCCGTCGCTCCGAAGGAGTCCGGGACGTACTACGTCCGCGCGCAATTCGACGGCCTGGCCCCCGCGGAGCTCGGCCCGCTCGAACTCGAGCCCAACGTGGCCTCCGCGGGACTGGAGCTCCTGCTCCACTCGGGGGGATCGATCGAGGGTCGCGTCCAGGACCCGGACGGCGCGCCTGCAGCCGGCGTGCCCGTCGCGATCTCTCGTGGCGACGGGCATCTCCAGGACACGCGAACTGGTAGGAACGGTTCGTTCCGGTTCGATCGCCTCATCGCGGGCCGCTGGATGGTCGCGGCCCTCGAGCAAGAGCTACCCGCCGGTGGACCCGCGCTTCGCAGCGGGTCGGGACCCGTCACCGGCATCCCATGGAACTGCACCGTCGTGGAAGGTGCGACCACCCGTGTGAACCTCTGGTCGGACAGGCGGGGCCCCGCGGCTCGAGCCGACCCGTGCGAGCTCAGGGGATCCCTGATCCTGGACGGAGCCCCCGCCATCGACTGGATGGCTCAGCTGACCTCGGAGGAGGGTGGAACACCCCGGATTCCTCCCACGAACACGACCCCTTCCGGCTCGTTCGAGTTGAGCGTCGGTCCGCCCGGCTCCTACCAGCTCCTGCTCCGCGCAAGGGAGCCGGAGACGACCCTGTTCTTCCTCGATCGAGTCGAGCTTCGACCCGGCGCCAACACGTGGTCCCTCGCGATCGAGACCGCACCCGTCGAAGGCACCCTCGCAGACTTCCAGCACGACGAGAACTCCCTGACGTTCTATCGATGGGTGGGCGAGGGCCAGCAGCTCGGTCTCGCAGGGGTCTCACCGGACTCCGAAGGTCACTTCGAATGCCCGCGCGTTCCCACGGGGCGAGGTCAGGTCGTCCGGTTCGCGCGCGGGCTCCACTTCACCGAGCAAGAGGGCGAGTCCCTGCTGGAGCTCGAAGTCCCGCGCTCGACGTCTTTGCAGCGGCCCTAGTGGAGCGTCCCCGACATGGCACCCGAAGTACTTCTTCAACGGGCCGACGGGCCCGGCTCAGCGCCAGCCGGCGCACTCCAGGCAGCCGCACTCCGGATCGACGAGAAGCTCCGAGTCCTCGATGCTCGCGCCTTCGGCGTACCCCAGGGCGGCGATCTCGTCGCGCGTCTCCTGGTCCACGGGGCCGCGTGCCGACAGCTTCGCGCTGGGCGCCTCCGCCAGCCAGCGGATCAGACCGGCTCGCATCTCACCCGCTCGCTTCGCCTCGAGGGTCGCGAGGTCCTGGGTGCATCCCGGGTCGTTCGCGAGGTCGTACAGCTCCGTCCTGTGGCGCACCCGCGGCTTCAGGACGCCTTCGGGATGGTGATCGCGCAGGTTCAGGATCAAGTGCCATCCTCC
>CAYGPA010000070.1:0-10971 GCA_964351535.1 uncultured Planctomycetaceae bacterium | reverse complement strand
GGCGAAGCGCGGCTTGCTCGATCCGCCGTCGCGGATCGTGCGCAGCAGGCTCTCCGCGGCGAGACCCTCGGTCGGGAGGCCCGCCAGTTCCAGCAGGGTCGGACCCAGGTCGACCTGTCGCACTGGAGCGTCGATGCGCGTCCCGCGAGGCGCATCCGGCCAGGCGAGGATCAGCGGCACGTGCAGCGTGTCCGGATAGAGCCCCTCGTGCGTCCACCAGATCCCGTGCTGCCCGAGAGACTCACCGTGGTCCGCGGTCACGGCCACGATCGCGTCGGCGAACCGCGGCTGCACGAGCAGGCGGCCGAGCACGGCGTCGAGGTAGTCGATCTCGGCACGGTACTGGGCCTCGAAGAAATCGATGCGGCGCAGACCGGGCGCGTTCGCCTCGAGAAACTCCGGCGGAAGCGGCTGCGGCGGCGCGCTCGGATCGGCCGGGTCGAGTTCGTCGGGCCAGTACTTGCGGTCGTAGGTCCCATCCGGGGGCTGGTACGGGCGATGGGCGTCGAAGAGGTGCAGCCAGACGAACGTCGGTCGCCCGCTCGCATCGGGGAGCCACCGCAGGATCGGGTCCGCGGCGAGGGCCGCGTTCCAGTTGGGCTGCTCGGGCATCGCCAGTCGCTCGAAGCCCTGTCCCAGACCGCCGCTCTCGAGCAGGCGCGCACTCACGGAGGCCATCGTCAACCAGCCGGCCTCGCGGAAGCGCTCGGCGAGCGTCTCGGCCCGCTCCGACAGCCTTCCGTAGTTGTCGATCACGCCCGTGTCGCGCGGCGTCAGTCCCGTGAAGAGGGCCGAGTGGGAGGGGATCGTGAAGTTCGCCGACGAGAAGCAGTCCGTGAAGAACACTCCGCGTGCCGCGAGGCCGTCGAGCGTCGGCGTCTCGACCTCGACGTCGCCTTCCGCGGCGCCCAGGTGATCGCCGCGGTGGGTGTCCGAGGTCACCAGGAGAACGAGCGGCGCAGACTCCCGCGGCAGGACGATCCACGGCTCTCCGAGCGGCGCGACGGCGTCGGCGGGCCCGTCGAGCTCGAAGCGGGCCTGGACGTCGCGTCCTGCGAGGTGATCCAGCGGCACGCGCGCGTGGCTCCAGCCGCGCGCCGGCAACGCGAAGCGATGCAACGAGGGCGAACCGCCCGCATCGAGGACGAGGCGAATGCCCGCCGGCTCCTCCGGCCCGAGAACGTCCGGGAGGCGCCCGTAGGAGAAGACGAGCTCCTCCCCCGCTCGGGCGCGGAACTCCGCGACGAGCGGCCGCCCCGCCACGAGCCCCAGGCCGAGCCGCTCCTCCCAGCCGAGCCGGATCGCGCTCGCACCGTCGCGCACGTCCGGCAGGCGCGCCGCGGTGGGCACCGTGAGGAGCTCGAGGCCGAGCAGCGCGAGCCCGCGGGCCGTGCCGTAGGCGTGCACCATCAGGCCGTCGAATTCGGCGTCGTCGCGCGGATCCAGCGGCAGGTCGACGTCGAGCTCCTGCGGTTCGCCCGTGCCCTGGACCCGCAGGGATCGCGACCGCACCGCCACGCTCTCCCCACGCCGCAGCCAGACCGCGAGGTGGTCGTCACCCTCCATGCGAAAGCGCAGACGCACGCGCTGGACCTCGACCGGACGGAACCGGCCGGGAACCAGCACGCGCTTCTCGCCCGCACCGAAGAGCTCGAGCGCGCGCGGCCCGGACCCGCTCGGATCGCGCAGACGCGCGCGCTCGGCCTGAACAGCCCAAGTCCCCGCCTCGGCCGGTACCTCGATCGTGCGCACGACGCGCGCGCGCGCGACCGGCCCGCCCTCCAGCGGGGCGAGCACGAGAGCGCGCGCCGCCGGATCCGGCTCGCGCGACCCTCCGCAGCCGACCGCGAGGATCGCCACCGCGAGCGCGGCAACCGACGAACCCGCGCCGCGCGCGAGCGTTGCGAGCGAGGCAGGCGAGAGGCTCACGGCGCCACCAGAGCGACGAGGGCGAACCCACCCGCGGCCGCGAAGAACCCCAGCGTCAGGACGAGGCCGGCGTTCGACAGCCAGCCGTTGCGGAAGCGTGCTCCGATCCACGAAGGACGATTGTTCATCCACAGCAGCGTCATCGCCAGGACCGGCATGAACAGCGCGCCGAAAACCGCGTACGCCAGCTGGATCGCGCGGACCTCGAGGCCCAGGAAGACCATGGGCGCGAAGACGAGGAAGAGCTGGAAGCCGCGGTAGGCGCGCGTGTTCGAGACCTCGGCCGCGTCCAGGTCGCGACCTCGGCGCAGCGCGGCGAAGTCCGCGAAGAGGTAGGGAACGCCCTGCCAGACACCGAGCAAGCTGCTGAACACCGCTCCCCAGAAGCCCACGAGGAAGAGCCACTTGCCCGCAGCGCCGAGCGGCCCCTCGAGCTGCTGCGCCAGGGCCAGGGCGACCCCCGCCCCCTTGCCCTCGAGCTCGATCCTGGAGCCGATGACGACCATCGCCAGACCGAAGATCGCCGTGACCGCGTAGGCCACGCCCAGGTCGATCCGCGACGTGCGCATGCCGCTCTCGCCCTCGCGTCCGTGCTCGCGAATCCAGTAGCCGTACGAGAGCAGCGTGACGGTGCCGCCGACGCCGCCGATCAAGCCGACGAGCCAGGGGAGGCTCGCCTCGTCGAATCGCGGCGTGACGAGGCCCCGCCCGAACGCGCTCCAGTCCGGACCGAGCAACAACGCCGTCGTGACGACCGCGACGAACATCAGCCCCGCGAAGAAGGACATGGCCCGCTCGAAGAGGCGAAAGCCCCCGTAGCGCACCAGGACCAGACCGAGGAGTCCGTGGAGGATGCCCCACACCACCTTGCTGGTGCCCGGCTCGCCGAGCGGCAGGATGCCGGTGCCCGCCACACCGCAGGCGTTCATCAGCGCGGCGCCGACCACGACGGTCCAGACGAGCAGGTAGCCGACGAAGCCCCACTGGATCCAGGCGCCGAGGTGATGCACCCAGCCCTCGAGCAGCGTGGTCCCCGTGCCCATCTGCCAGCGCGCGAGACCCTCGTTCAGCGTGAGCTTCAGCAGCGCCCCGAGCCACACGGCCCACAGCACGCCGAGGCCCGCGGAGGAGCCCGCCAGGCTGGCGGTGATCAGGTCTCCCGCGCCGACACCGGTGGCGGCGACGAGGATTCCCGGCAAGAGTCGGCGCAGACCACCCATGAATCGCGCGCCGCGCACCGGGCCGAACGCCGGGTGCGCGGCGGAGCGGCATCCTAGTGTCCCGGTTCGGAACTTCCTGTAGAGAACTCGCGGCTCAGGGCGTCGAGGGCAGGGCGCGCCGACCACGCGTATGGGTAGATACGCGGAGGAGCTGCGACGCAGCCATTGCCGTTCCGAGGCGTGAAGGGTGTACAGGAACTCCCGGACCAGGGCACGAACCGGCTTCCCTCACGAGGTCGCGAGAGAAGCAGGCCGGCCGCGAGGCCGCGGATCGGTCACTGGCAGATCGTGAACGACACGCCGTTGGTCAGCGAGTCGCCGAAGCCACTCGGATCCAGCGGATCTCGCTGGAACCACTGCGCGCGGACGGCCTGGCCGACCGTCAGCAGCGGATCCTGCCCGCTCTGGATACGCGAGTTGAAGTTGAAGCGCAGCGTCTCCGCCGTGCAACCGGTTCCACCGGACTTCGGCAGCTTGGCGATCGAACGCTGGAACGGCGCCTTCACGCACAGCTTCCCACCGTGGAAGTTCAGGTTGGCCTTCTTGAAAGCATAGATCAGGAATCCGGCCTGCCCCGGCACGACGTCGTTGGCCACGATGCGGAACGGACTGGTGTCGGTCGCGCTGGGGCTCCCCGTCGTCGTCAGGAACGGCACGCACCCGGCCGAGTTCGTCTTGCCGCTGCAATAGAACTCGATCGCGATCCCCGGCTCACAGTCGTCGAGGACCCCGTTCGCGTTGCAGTCGTTCCCCGGCAGCTCGCACTCGTCCGGTACGCCGTTGCCGTTGCAGTCGTTGCCGACCAGTTCGCACTCGTCCGGGATGCCGTTCGCGTTGCAGTCGGTGATCGACTCGCAGTCGTCCGGGATCCCGTTGCCGTTGCAGTCGGGATCGCACTCGTCCGGCACGCCGTTGCCGTTGCAGTCGTTGCCGACCAGCTCGCACTCGTCCGGGATGCCGTTCGCGTTGCAGTCCAGACTGGTGCCCGTGGCGATGTCCTGGGCGTCGTCGATGCCGTTGTTGTTGCAGTCGACGAGGGCGCCGACGGTGATCGTCAGCTGGCGTTCGTCGTAGAGGTAGTTCGCGTCGCGCAGGCGATAGCGGGCTGCGTAGGTGCCGGAGGCCGTGGGCGTTCCGCTCAGGAGGCCCGTGGGCGTCAGCTCGATGCCCGGGGGCAGCTGGGAGCCCGTGCGGGTGAACAGGATCGAGTCGGCGTTCGTCAGGGGCGAGCTCTGGTCGTAGCCCGGGACGAGCTCGAAGTCTCCGCCCTGGCTGCGCGAGATGCCCACCGTCGGGGTCAGGCCGTTGTTTCCGGAGCCGTAGTCGAACTGGATGCGGCCGTCGTCGTGCAGCGTGACCGAGAAGTTGCAGCTCTGGTTGCCGTTGAAGGTGCGCCCGCGCCAGCGGATCGTCACGCGGTCGCTCTGGCTGTCGACGAAGATGTCGTTGCCGCTGCCGTCGGTGCGCAGGTCGTCCCAGACCGGAGCGATGCGCAGGCCGACCTTCAGGGCCAGGCTGGTGTTGAAGGGCTCCGCCTCACCCGGGAGGAAGTCGAGGAAGCCGTTCGAGCTGACGTAGGCCGTGTCGTAGACGGTGTCGTAGAACGGGAACGGGAACGGCAGCGCCAGGGACCAGGTCCCCTCGTCCGCCTGCCATCCCTGCCCCGTGCCGACGGCGGCGAACTGGCTCGAGCCGAGGTCGGTGACCGTGTACGCCGGAGCGGAGACGAACTCCGACCACTGCCGCGGCGCGGTCCCGCCGCCGCCCGACAGCGACTGGCTGTACGGGACTCCGAGGTTGGCGGCGGGCAGGCTCGACGTGGAGATGCTCGGGCCGCCGGGGTTCACGTAGTCGAAGCCCACGTTGGCCGCCGAGAAGCCGATGTTCGTGAGCTCGTTGCCGTTGTTCGCGACGCTCCCGCCCTGGTAGCGATCGGTGTCCGGGTTGGTCGTCGGATCGAGCTGCGAGGACCCGGCGCCGTGATAGACGTCGCCGCTGTCGCCGCGGTCGAACCCGCGCTCCATGTCGAAGCCGCCGTCGGCCTGCAGCAGCGCGACGCGGTAGTGGTTGCCGTTGCCGGGCCAGCCGCCCTGGCCCGGATACCCCTCGTCCGTGTTCGGGTCATTCGCCCCCATCGAGCCCTTGGCGTCGTCGACGTGCCAGACCGCCAGTCCGCCCTGGGGGATCTGGCTGTCGAACCCGGTCTGCTGGCGGTTCTCGATCAGGAGGTACTCGCCCGGCGGGTAGCCGTTGTCGATGCGGAAGACGGTCGGGTTCAGCTCGACCTGCTCGGCGACGAAGGATCCCGGGAGGATCGGAACGGGCAAGAGCCAGCCCATCTTCGACTTGGCCCACGCGGACATGTGCGAGGGGTAGCGCTGCGAGCTGTCGAAGCCCCAGGACCCCGCCGCCATCAGACACCAGTTGCCGATGCCCTGCGAAGAACCGTCGGTGTCGTACAGGTCGGGCATGCCGAAGAAGTGGCCGAGCTCGTGGCAGACGACGCCGATGCGCCCGGGGCTCGAGCCCGAGGTCGCCCACAGACCGGGCGAGATGTTGTAGTCGCTGACGCGCACGCCCTCGGCCGAGGTCCACGTCGGGATCGACCACTTGTGCGACCACATGCGGTTCGTGGACGACGTCCCGTACTGGTCCGTGCCGCCCCACTCCGCGCCGTAGCCGCTGTGCAGGAACGTGATCGCGTCGACCCAGCCGTCGCCGTTCAGGTCGAACTGCGAGAAGTCGACCAGCGGGTCGGCCAGGTTCAGGCCGTCCGTGATCAGGTCCCACGTCCGGCTCGTCAGGCCGGAGTTCCCGTTGGCGTAGTAGGTCTCCGTGTTCGGCACGTCGAGCCAACCGACGACGGTCGAGTCGATGAGGAGCTGGTTGTACGAGTCCTCGATGTAGTGGTCGCGCACGCTGCCGGTGGGCGCGAGGACCGGATCTCCGCCGACCTGGTTCATGATCACGTCGACGTCGCCGTTCGAGGGCAGCGTGCGGTTCTGACCCCCGGGCCCGTGGTTCGAGAAGCGCAGCAGGATGACCAGGTTCTCCACGGTCGTCTGCCCGGCGCCCAGCGCCAGGCCGCGGCCGGGTGCGTTGATCGACGGATCGCGCTGCAGCGGGCTGGGCCACACGGCCGTGACCGGCGCGGCCGGGACGACGTTCGCGGTCAGCCCGACGACGGCGGGATCGGTGCTGCCCACGACGAAGCTCGTCGCGGCCAGGTCTCCGAACACGTTCAGCGAGGCGTACACCCACACGCCGTTGCGCAGCACGACCGGGTAGCCGCGCAGGTCCTCGTGCCAGGCGTTGCGGGCGCTGCCCCGCAGGCGCAGCTCGATCGTGGTGCCGTCGGGCTGGGTCGCCTCGATCGGGTGCGGGCTCGGCGGGACCAGGCAGGTCTGGCTGGCGGCGAGGGGGGTGACGGTGAGAACCGCCGCGAGAGCCACGACGCGGGGGAGGCTTTGTCGCATGGGGCGCGGGAGGTGCAGGGGGGAGATCCGGGGGGGGAAGATCGGGGCGCGGTGGCCCACCTCGACGTGCTGTCTGTATGAGAAATCCTAGCAGGCCCGGCCCGAGAGCGCTGGCGCGAGCTCGTTCGGTGAGAGTGGGTCTCAGGAGAGCGGTCCTGCAAGGGGGCCTCCACGGGCGGCATGGGCAGCGAATAGAATCCGCCCCCGGCGCGTACGCGCCCCAGGCGCTCTGGACTCGGTCGTCCCCGAGGAGCGCTCGAGAACACTCCCCCGGACTCCGAGGTTCCCATGCGCTGCCTGCCCTTCCTGTTCGTTCTCTCCTCAGTCGCGCTCGCACAAGAGCCCGCGGGCGACGTCCGCGCGTGGGAGCACGAGACCTCGGACATCCCCGTCGACCCGCGCATCCGGTTCGGGCACCTGGACAACGGCCTGCGCTTCGCGTGGACGAAGAACGCGGAGCCGGAGAATCGCTGCTACGTGCGGCTGCACGTCGACGCGGGCTCCCTGGCCGAGGAGGAGTCGCAGCGCGGCATGGCGCACTTCCTCGAGCACATGGCGTTCAACGGCTCCGAGAACTACCCCGCCGGGACGCTGATCGAGTGGTTCCAGGAGCACGGCATGGACTTCGGCGCCGACACCAACGCGCACACGGGGTTCTCCGAGACCGTGTACAAGCTCGACCTGCCGAACTCCGACGAGGAGACGCTGCGGTCGGGCCTGCTCGTGCTGCGGGACTTCGCCGCCGGCCTGCTGCTCGAACCCGAGGAGGTCGAGGCCGAGAAGGGCGTCATCGACGGCGAGCAGCGCGAGTCGGACTCCGCGGGCTTCCGCGCCATGGTGCGCACGCTCGACACGCTGTACGAGGGCACGCGCTTCCCCGAGCGCCTGCCGATCGGCACGCAAGCAGCGCGCTCCGCGTTCACGGCGGAGTCGATCCGCGCGTTCTACCAGAAGTGGTATCGCCCCGAGAACATGACGCTCGTGGTCGTCGGAGACCTGGGAGAGCTCGATCCCGAGCCCCTGTTCCGCGAGTTCTTCGCGGACCTGGTGCCGCCCGAAGCGCCGATCGCGCCCGAGCCCGAACCCGGCAAGGCGGAGCCCGCCACCCGCTTCTTCGCCATCGACGAGGACGAGATCCCGCGCCTCTCGATCACGGTCGAGAAGCTGCGCCCGTACGAAGAAGAGGCCGCCACGGTCGCGAACATGGTCGACGACCTCCCGCTCGACTTCGCGCGCGCCATGCTGAACCTGCGCTACGCCGAGCTCGCCAAGAAGGAGGGCACCCCCTACCTCGGCGCCGGACTGAGCGGCGCGGGAGGGCTCGAGGTCTACGAGGGAGAGTCGCTCTCGATCTCCTGCGACCCCGAGAAGTGGCAGGAGGCCCTGACCGAAGCGGCCTTCGAGGTCCGCAAGGCGCTCGAGTTCGGCTTCCAGGAAGCCGAGCTGGCCGAGATCCGCGCCAACGCGCTGCGCAGCCTCGACGAAGCCGTCGATCGCGAGCGCACGCGCCACAGCCTGTCGATTCTCGCGGAGCTCCTGAACGCCGCGGAGGAGCGCAGCGTTCCGACGAACGCCGAGACCGACCGCGCGATCCTGAAGCCCGCGATCGAGGCCCTGACGGTCGCGGCGTGCCACGAGGCGCTGGTGGAGTCGTGGAACGACGGCTTCCTCAGCATCTACACGCTCGGCGACCTGGACCTCGGCGAGGCCGCCGACGAGACGCTGCGCGCAGCCTACGCCGCGGCGCTCGAGCGCGAGGTCGAAGCCGGCGCCGAGATCGCGACGCAGGCCTTCGCGTACTCCTCCGATCCCGAACAGCGGGGCGAGGTCGTCGCCAAGGAGCATGTCGAGGACCTCGACCTGTGGCTGGTCGAGTTCGCGAACGGCGTGCGCCTGAACGTCAAGCAGACCGACTTCAAGGAGCGCCAGATCCTGCTCAGCGCCCGCCTGGCGGAGGGACAGCTGACGCTGCCCGACGACGAGCAAGCCGTCGGCTGGGTCGGCGGTCGCGTCTTCGACGCGGGCGGACTGGGCGAGCACACGATCGAGGACATCCGCCGCCTCTGCGCCGGCAAGGACGTCGGCGTCGGCTTCGGCGTGGGGCTCGACGCGTTCGTGATGAACGGCGGGACCACGTCCGAGGACCTGCTGCTCGAGTTCGAGCTCCTGTGCGCGATGCTGCAGGACCCGGGCTGGCGCGAGGACGGTCTCGTGCAGCTGCGCAAGCAGGTCCCGCTGATGTTCGAGAGCATGGAGCACCAGCACCAGGGTCCCCTCGTGCTCGAATTCCTGCCCGCGCTGTTCGACAACCAGCCGCGCATGGTCCCGATGCCGTCCGCCGACGCGATCCTCGGCACCGGGATGGATGCCGTGCGCGCGTGGCTCGCCCCCCACCTGAACGACGGTCCGCTGGAGGTCGCCGTGGTCGGGGACCTGGAGGTCGACGAGGTCATCGCCCTGGCCGCGCGCACGCTCGGCGCGCTGCCGGCACGGCGCGAGGCGCTCGCCTACGAGGACGAGCGCGTGGTCGAGCCTCCGCGCACGGGGCTGCGGATGCGCGAGCAGATCGAGACGGAGGTCCCGAAGAGCCTGGTGCTGCTCGCGGTGCCGCTCACCGACGGGCTCGAGACCGACCGCCGCCGCAACCTGGGCTTCCTCGGCAAGGTCGTGAACGACCGCCTGCGCCTCGAGGTTCGCGAGCGCCTCGGCGCCTCCTACTCGCCCGGCGCGGGAACGCAGCTCAGCTCGGTCTATCCCGGCGTGGGACTGCTGATGATCCAGGCCATGTCCGACCCCGAGAAGGTCGAGACCCTGGTCGACGCCTGCCTCGCCGTGCTGGCGAGCCTCAGCGACGAGGGGATCGAGCAGGCCGAAGTCGACCGCCTGGCCGAGCCGGCCATCGCGCAGCTGCGCGACGGACGACGCACGAACGGCTACTGGCTGGGCACGATCTCGCAGGCGCAGAGCGATCCCGCGAAGGTCGAGGACGCGCGCACGATCGAGGCGTACTACCAGGACGTCTCGGCCGAGGCGATCTCGAAGCTCGCCGCCGAGTACCTGCATCCCGACCGCGCCTCGCTCCTGATCGTGGACCCCGAGCCGCAAGAGCCCGCACCCGACCCGATCCAGCCGACGAGCTTCGAGGAGACCGACGGCGACGGCTAGTTCGGGCTAGCCAGGAGCTCGGCGAGGAAGGCGGCCAGCGCCTCGCCGACGACGGCGTTGCCGCGCGCGTTGAAGTGCGTGTCCTGCCGGTGGTAGACGTGCCGCTTGCCGTCCGCGAGCGGCTCCTGGGCGCGCAGGATCGGCAGCAGGTCGAGGTAGTCGACGCCGCGCTCCTCGAGCCACGCGGAGACGATCGCCTGCGGCTTGCCGCGGTCGAAGCCCCCGTCCGCGGGCGCGACCTCGGCCCACAGTTCGTCGTCGACCTGGAACTCGTCGGGGATCAGCACGAACGCGAGCGGCGTCTCGCCGGCCGCCTGGACGATGCGCTCGAGGCTGTCCAGGATCCCCGCGTAGTCCGCGTCGGGGCCGCACCCGGCGAGCGCGCGCTTCTCCTCGATCTCCAGGAAGGCCGACCGCGGCTCGAAGGTCGGCTCCTCGAGCAGCGGGTCCACGACGTGCGGGTACTCCGCGACGATCTCCTCGAGCGTCGTCAGCACTTCCTCCGTGCTCCTTGAACCGGCCACGGCGCCGACCGGCCGCAGGCCGCTCTCCCGCGCCAGCTCCGCGGCGCGGAGCCGCTGGATCCGCTCGAGGACCGTCCAGAGCATCAGGCTGCGCCGATCGAACCAGAATTCCGTCTTCGCGATGCTCGGCGGCGGCTGACCCGGCGCGTCGACGTCGTTGCCGAGGAAGAGCTGCACGACGATGACGTCGGGACGCAGCGGCAGCGCCTGCGTGCGCAGGAGGTACAGGTAGTGCGGCGGACCCGCGCCGGGGATGCCGACGTTGTAGACCTCGATGCCGGGCAGCGCGTCGTCGAGCGCGCGCTCCGCGACGGTCGTGTAGTGGAAGCGGTGCGGCACGACGCCGAGGCTGAAGGAGTCCCCGATGCTGACCACCAGGCGACCCGCGCGCGGCTCGTTCGGGACGTCGGTGTCGTAGTGGCCCTCGGAGTTGCAGGGGAAGCCGAAGTGCACGAACCCCGGCGGACGTCGCTGCGTCTCGACCCAGGCGCTGTAGTCGACGAAGTCCTGGGCCAGGAGCTGGCTGGGCGCGAAGTAGCCCCAGGCGCGCAGCGTCAGCTCGAACAGGACGAGCGCCGCGGCCAGGCTGAAGGCCAGGAGCTCGAGACCGCGCAGCGCGCGGCCGCGTCGGGCCGGCGGAGCCGCGTCGGCCCGGGC
>CAYGPA010000069.1:0-15323 GCA_964351535.1 uncultured Planctomycetaceae bacterium | reverse complement strand
GTCTCGATCTCGAACGCGGCCGACTGGCTGCACCTGCTCGACGCCTTCGACGACGAGGAGTTCACGTGGAACCTGCGCGTGCCGATGACGCGCGAGCTCGACCTGTTCCACGTCAAGGAGGCGATCGGCGAGGCGGGCAAGCACGTCGTCATCGAGCCCGAGCTGTCCCTCCACCCCCAGACCATGCGCCAGCGCAACCTGCCGGCGGAGCTGCACGCCGAGGGCGCCCACGTCGTGTTCGTGCCGCGCAACGACAGCCTGAGCGGCATGGAGGACTGGCTGCTGGACGTCGGACGCGTCGTGGCGGCCGGCATGCCGCGCGACGCGGCGCTGCGCGCGGTGACGCTGGGCGGGGCCGAGGTCCTGGGGCTCGCCGAACGCCTGGGCTCCATCTCCGAGGGGATGGACGCGAACCTGCTCTTCTTCGACGGGGATCCGCTGGAGCCGACTTCGCGCCTCCAGGCCGTGATGCTCGAAGGTGATTTCGTGCACGGAGACGTCGACTGATGCTCGCTACCCAGAAACTCCTGTTGGGCGCCACGGCGCTCGGTTGCATCGCGCTTCTGCCCGCGTCCGCGGCACTCGCCGGGCCGCTCACGAACCTCTCCGTCCAGGACGAGGGCGAGAGCGGCGAAGAGGGCGACGAGGAAGAGGCCGAGGACGACTCCGGCAAGTACTTCGCCGTCGTCGACGCCGAGGTCCACACGGGTACGGGCTCCGTGCTGCGCGGCGCCTCGGTGCTCGCCAAGGACGGCAAGATCAAGGAGATCGGCTACGAACTCGATTTGCCCGAGGGCACCGAGGTCCTGGACGCGCGCGGGATGCGCGTGTACCCGGGCCTGGTCGCCGTGGACTCCGCGGGCCTGCTGGGGACGTCGCGCGACTTCGCCGACTCCGTCGACCCGTTCAGCCAGACGATGGTCCTGGCCCTCGCCAGCGGCATCACGACGTGCGCTCAGTCGAGCACCGCGCTGAAGCTCAAGCGCGGCGAGATCGACGGCGTCGTGTTGCGCGACAAGTACCTCGTCAACCAGTCCTGGACCGGCCGCAACCCCTCCAGCAAGCGCGGGCTGCGCGAGAAGCTCGCCGCCGCCAGCACCTACCTCCGCAAGTACCGCGACTGGGAGGAGAAGGTCAAGGAGGACAAGGAGCTGAAGGAGCCGAGCCGCCGCGGCGTCGACACCACGGCCCTCAAGATCCTGAAGGGCGAGGTGCTGGCCCAGTTCTCCGCCAACGATCGCAGCGACCTCCTCGGCATCGCGCGGCTCGCCCAGGAGTACGGCTTCCGCCCGGTGATCGAGGGCTGCCTCGAGGGCTGGACGGTCGCCGACGAGCTCGGTCGCGCCGGCGCGTTCGCGATCGTCACGCCGCGCACCCGCCGCGACAAGAGCGAGCAGGAAGCGCGCCCGGGCGGCTCGACGATCGAGAACGCGGCCATCCTGCACGCCGCGGGAGTCCAGGTCGCCGTCGTCCCCGGCGCCAAGGGCATTACGACCCTGGGCGGCATCGCGGGCCGCGACATCATCCACCTGCCGATCGAGGTCGGCTTCGCCCTGCGCGGCGGCCTGCCCGAGCGCGCGGGGCTCGATTCGATGACGGTGATCCCCGCCAGGATCCTCGGCATCGACCACCGCGTCGGCACGCTCGAGGTCGGCAAGGACTGCGACCTGATCGTCACCGACGGGGACATCCTCCACTACCAGACCTTCGTCCAGTACGCGGTGGTCGAGGGCGTGCAGGTCTACGACAAGGAAGAGGAGCTCTTCTACGCTCACATCCGCCCGCGCCCCGAGCCCGAGCTCGCGCCCGAGGAGCGGACCGACCCCGGCGAGGACGCGGACGAGACCGACGAGGCCGCCGCGGAGCCCGCCGACGAAGGCGAGGACGAGGACGAGGACGAGGACTGATCACCGCGCCGCGCCCCGGACCCACCGCGGCCGGTCCCCGCTCTCGCGGGGGCCGGCCGCGTGCTATCCACGGGTGTTCCCCAGCCGCCGGACGCGCACAAAGTCTTGCGAGCAAGGGGTTTGCGGCGAGCGGTTGCGAGTTACGAACAAAGGCCTAACCGCCCGACCCGCCGGCGGGGCGGGAGCGACTTCGGGGGTGCGAAGGTCGCCCTCCCGGGGGCCCCGCGGCGTCAGCAGATTGTCCACTGCTCGCCGGCGAGCTATGCTAAATCTTGATCTTACAGAGGTTTGCGGGGCTTCGAGGGCCCCCGCCGCCGACCGCTGAGCCCTCCGACCCTTCCAGCCCATCCCCGCTCCCGCGGGCCGCGACCGTCCTTTTCACGATCGCCCGTGGTCCCCCCTTCGCGCACCCAGCACCCCACCCGACCGGCATGATTCTGCGCGACTTGCTGCGTCTTCTCGGGTCCACCGGCCGCGAGGGGCGCCACCTCACCGAGGACGAGTCGTACCGGGCGTTCGAGACGATCTTCTCGGGCGAGAGCGGTGACGCGCTCGTGGGTGCGTTCCTGATCGCCCTGCGCTTCAAGGGGGTCACGGTCGAGGAGGTCACGGGCTTCGCGCGGGCGGCGCGCGCGCGCGCCAAGATCCCCTGTCGCGACATGCCGGGTCTGGTCTGCGTCGCGCCACCGCACGACGGCGTGGACCAGGTGCCGCCGCTCGACGTGGCCGCGGGCCTCGTCGCGGCCGCCGCCGGAGCGCGCGTGCTGATCGTCTCGGACCGCTGCGTGCCGCCGCGTCGAGGACTCACGGCGGCCAGCGTGCTCGAGAACCTCGACGTCCACATGACGTACGACCCCGACGAGGCCGAGAGCCAGGTCGCGAAGCACCGCTTCGCCGCGCTGGCGGCTTCCGGGATGCTCCCCGCGCTCATGGGCATGCGCCGGGTCCGCGGTGACCTCGGCGTGCGCACGCCGCTCGCGACGGTCGAGAAGCTGCTCGCGCCACCGAGCGCCGCGCTGGTCATCGGCGCGCAGAGCGGCCCCGTCCTCGGCCTCGCGGCTCAGGTGATCCAGGGCCTCGGACACGAGCGCGCCATCGCCATCCAGGGCGTCGAAGGCAGCGTGATCCCGTCGCTGCGCAAGCGCTCGCGCGGGATCGAGCTCGCCGAGAACCGTCAGGTCCCGCTCAGCGTGGAGCCCGAGGACTTCGGCCTCCAGTGCGACACCGAGCCCGAGATGCCGTTCTACGGCCCGCCCGACGAGGGCTACGGAACCGGCGACAACCCGTGCCTCGTGGAGGCCAGCGGATCGATCACGCGGGCCGTGCTGGCGGGCGAGACGGGTCCGGGCCGCAACGCGACGCTCCTGGGCGCCGCGCTGATCCTCAAGGCGGCCGGCCGGGCGATGACGCTCGCCGACGGCGTGTCCGCGGCCGCCGAAGCGCTCGACTCCGGCGCCGCGATGGCGACGCTGGAGCGCCTGAAAGCCAGCTGACGCGGCCGCTCAGAGTTCGATGTCGGCGAAGATCTGCTGCGCCTTGTCGAGGATCTCGCCGGTCACGTCGAAGGGCATGTCGAGCATGGTCTCCGCCAGCTGCACGAGCCTCCCGCGCGAGTCCCCGAACTCGAGGTCCTGCAGGCGATAGCCGATCTGGTCGGCGAGCGCCACGATCGCGACGTTCGGCTTTCCGGTGAGCTCCTCGCGCGGCCCGTGGTGGTAGCGGATGGCGTGGACGACCTCATCGGGGAAGTCCCAGCGGACGGCGACCTGCGCGCCGATCTCCGTGTGCATGACCCCCAGGATCTCCTTCTCGCTGAGGTGCACGGCGCGGCGCTTCTCGCGCGCGTCGCGGAACACGGCCAGGTACTGGTCCGGGAAGTTGTCGAGCAGCACGACCTTGCCGATGTCGTGCAGCAGGCCGCACGTGTAGTACTCCTCGGCGGCCATGTCGGTCTCGCCCTCGTAGCGCTGCGCGATCATCTGGCAGAGCTGCGCGGTGAGGATCGCGTGGCGCCAGACCGACTCCAGGTCGAAGTCCTCGACGTCGGCCAGGTGCTCGTACTGCGTCATGACCGAGGCCTGCATCGCGATGCTCTGCAGCGCCCGGGCGCCCACGACCGCGGCGGCTTGTTCGGCCGACTTGACCGGTGCCTGCAGGCCGTAGTAGGAGCTGTTCGCGATGCGCAGGACGCGCGAGGCGATCGGCGCGTCCTGCGCGATCGTCCCGCCGATCTCCATCAATCCGACCTCTGGATCGTTGACCATCTGGTTCACCTTCATCACCACGGTGGGCAACGTCGGAATGTTGATGGTCTCGACGATCCGACGAAGGTCGGCCTTGTTCAGCTGTGTGGTCCCCATGAGCGCGGTCCGGTACCTCGGCCCCCACCAACGAGGGCTTGCAGGCCTATCGACCCGCGCGCCGCGCGGATCTGAGGCCGACGCAGCTTTGACGAGCCGGAAGCGCGGCGGGGAAAGTTCTTCCGCCGGTCAGGTCCCGGCAGAGCCCCAGGCGCGCGCGTACAGCGCGGCGCGCACGGGCAGGTACCCGGGGTAGGCGCGTCGCGCGGAGTCCAGCGCGTCGCGCCGAAGTTCGACGACGGCCACGCTCTCCTCGGACTCCAGCAGCACCGCGCCGTCCGGTCCGAACGCGGCGCTGGGGCCGCCGATCGGGACGCCGCTCTCCGGCCCCGTGCGGTTCGCCGTGGCGACGAAGCACGCGCTGGTGCGCGCGTTGGCGCGCAGCACGAGCTTCCAGGACTCCCAGGTCGCGAGCTCCGTGCAGCGCGGGACGAGGATCAGCTCCGCGCCGGACGCGGCGAGGGCGTGCGTGCCCTCCGGACGGTTCGCATCGGAACAGATCTGCACGCCCACGGGCATCCCCAGCCCGTCGATGCGGTGCGCGACCTCTTCGCCGGGGTCGTAGTGGCTGGTCTCCCAGAAGCCGGGCTCCTCGGGCAGGTGCAGCTTGGCGTAGTCGGCCACGTGGTGGCCGTCGCGGTCGAAGACCAGCGCCCGGTTGAAGCGGCGGCCCGACTCCGGATCGCGCACGATGGCGCCGCCGACGACGGCCACGCCCGCGGCGCGGGCGGCCGCCGCGAGCTGGTCGTGCCGCGGACCGCCCGGCGCCTCGGCGTCCTCGGGGCGCGGGTCCTGCTCGGCGGGCGACCAGGGGTTCAGCGGGATCTCCGGCAGCAGCGCCAGCTCGGCACCCTGCGCGGCCGCCTGCTGCAGGCGCTCCGTCAGACGTTCGTGGCTGCCTTCACCGAAGAAGACCTCGGTGATCAGGGCCAGGCGGAAGACGTCGTTGTCCATGGCGACTCCGTTCGTGGCGACCTCGTCCAGGGCGGGAACCGCATCGTAGCGGATGGATGTCTCCAGCGCGGACCCGAACGGGGAACCCGGGCTGCTAAGCTGCCGCCATGCGTCGCATCTGCGTCTTCTGCGGGGCCAATCCCGGTCGCGACCCGGCCTTCGCCGACAGCGCGCGAGAGGTCGGGACGAAGCTCTCGGAGCTCGGCATCGGCGTCGTCTTCGGAGGCGGGCGCGTCGGCCTCATGGGCATCGTCGCGGACGCCGTGATCGAAGCGGGCGGTGAGGTGATCGGCGTGATTCCGCAAGCGCTCGTCGACCGCGAGCTCGCGCACCCGGGCGCGACCGAGATGCACCGCGTCGGATCGATGCACGAGCGCAAGCAGCTCATGCACGCGCTCTCCGACGGATTCCTGGCGCTGCCCGGCGGCCTCGGAACGCTCGACGAGTTGTTCGAGACGCTCACGTGGGGCCAGCTCGGCATCCACCCGAAGCCCAGCGGCCTCTTGAACGTGGACGGCTACTACGACCCGTTGCTGCAGCTGCTCGAGCGCGGTTTCGCGCAGGGGCTGATCCCGGAATCGAGCCGGCACTTGCTGCTGGCCGGGTCCAGCGTACCCGACCTGGTCGAGCGCTTGCGCACCTGGCGTCCGCGCGGCGACGTGCGCTGGAGCACGGATACGGTCCGGCCTTGAATTCGAGCTCCGCGCCTGTTCGTCTGGTCCCGCCGATGGACCGCCGAGCCCTGGTTCTCGTCGCGCTCGCCCTGGGGGCGAGCTGTGCTCCCGGTGAGCGCGTGATCGCCGCGTACCACGAAGGCGGCGCCGTGAAGTCGCGCGGCACGGAGCTGCACCGCGACGGACAGTGGGTGCGCGAGGGCTGGTTCGAGGCCTGGCACCCCGACGGCACGATGCAGGCGCGCGGCGAGTTCGTCGACGGCGCGCAGCACGGCGAGTGGTCGCAGTGGCACCCGAACGGCGAACTCGGCAGCAAGGGCCGCTGGGAGCGAGGCGAGAAGGTCGGTCCGTGGGCGCTGTGGCACCCGAACGGGCAGCGCCTGGCCGCGGGCGAGTACGCCGCGGGCGAGCGCACGCTGCGCTGGACTTTCTGGTACCCCGACGGATCGCTGCAGGCCGAAGGCGCCTTCCTCGACGACCAGAAGGAGGGCGTGTGGGTCCACCGCTTCGCGGACGGACGCGTCGACCCCGAGTTGACCGGGGTGTACGAAGCGGGTGAGCGCATCTCCGAGTGGTTCGCCGAGGGCACGCGCAACGAGTGGTACGACGACGGCACGCGCAAGGAGTCCAGCGAGATGCGCGGCGGCCTGCGGCACGGGCGCTCGATCACGTGGCACCCGAACGGGCAGAAGGCGTCCGAAGGCGACTACGCCGACGGCTTGCGCGAAGGCCTCTGGCGCTTCTGGAGCGCCGACGGCTCGGAAGACGGCGAGCGCACGGGTTTCTATCAAGCGCACGTTCTGGGGCGCGGTTGAACGATCGGGGAGGGAAGTCCATGGGATCCACGGCAACTGAAGGGCCGCGTGGAATCACGCGTCGCGGGTTGCTGCGCTCGAGCGCGGCCCTACCTCCGCTGCTGGCCCTCGGCTGCTCGCGCGTCGGCGCGGGCGGAGCGGACGGGCAGGCCGACGCCGCTCCGCCGGAAACGAAGCGCGGCACGGCCATCGGACCGGGGTCGTTCGCCGACGAAGAGCTCGGCACCGACCGCTACGTCCTCGCCGCGGTGGACCTCGACCAGGCCGACCCGGTCGCGGACCGTATCGAGCTGGACTTCCTGGGCCACGGCGTCGTCCCCGACCCGACCAACCCGTGGCGCTGCGCGGTGTTCGAGAAGCGCGGCGCCGGAGCGTGCGTCGTCGACCTGCAAGAACGAAGCGTCGTCGCGCCGATTCGCACGCCGCCGGTGCGCGAGTTCTACGGCCACGGAGCCTTCTCGCACGACGCCTCGCTGCTCTACGCGACCGAGACGGTCGTCGGTGACGGCAGCTACGAGGGCGTGATCGTCGTGCGCGACGGTCGTACGCTCGAGGAGCTGGGCGAGTTCCCGAGCCACGGCGAGTCTCCGCACGACTGCGTCCTGCGCGACGAGGGGCGCACGCTGGTCGTCACCAACGGCGGTGGAGGCCACGACGGCGGCCAGCCGGGCAGCGTCACCTACGTCGACGTCGAGTCGCAGAAGCTCCTGGACCGCGTCGAGCTGCCGCCCCGCCTGAACGCCGGCCACCTGGCGGTGTCCGAGGCGGGGGACCTCGTGATCGTCTCCGCCATGCGCGACGGCCTGCCGCGCGACGCGCGCGGCGGCATCTCGTTCCGCAGCGCGGGCGGCTCGTTCGTCTCCGCGCAGAGCCCGGCCGAAGTCGTGCGCCGCATGCTGGGCGAGACGCTCAGCGTCGCCATCCACGAACCCAGCGGCATCGTCGCCGCGACCAACCCGCTGGGCCACGTCGTGACGTTCTGGGAGCTGCAGACCGGCCGCCACGTCGCCACGCTCGACCTGACGCACCCGCGCGGCGTCGACGTCGCGCTCGACGGCTCTTGCTTCGTCGTCAGCTTCGGCCGCGCGACGAGCCTGCTGCTGGTCGACGCGGAGACGCTGCGTCCCGTTCCGGGCACGCGCCTGCCGGGGACGCTGATCGGGGGCTCGCACGTGCTCGTGCACGATCTGCCCCCGCGCGCCTGAGGTCGGGGCTCGCCCCGCCGCGGCGAGCCCTCGGCCCGACGCCGCGCCGGCGGCTCGGAGGCGCTCGTCAGGCTCCGCTCGTTCGCCAGCCGACCCGGTCGGCGGCCTCGGTCGACGACGACCCGTCGATCCAGATCGCGCGCAGGACGTCCAGCAGCTCGTCGTCGGTCGCTCCCGGCGGCGCGACGAGCACCTCGCGCGCTCCGGCTTCGTGCAGCACGCGCAGCAGCTCGGGCCACGCGTCGCGGACGATCAGCGTGGGCACGGAAACGAGCTCGAGCTTCGCGAGCGGTGCGTACGCCTCGAGTCCGGGCGGCAACTCGGTCCGGGTCGGGAACGCCACGCCGCGCGGGAGTCCCGGGCGCAGCCTGTCGCGCGGAGCGAAGCGCAGGAGGCCCTCGTTCGCGCTCTGCATCACGCGCCAGCGGTCCAGAGCGGATCCGGAGTAGGCGTCGCGCAGCCCCTCCTGCCAGAGGACCCAGGCCTCGGGACCCGCGTCGTCGTCGGGGAACGCCTCCGCGTACAGCTCGACCACGCCGGGCGGCGCCCCGAGCGTTCCCAGGCCGCGCGACTCGCCCCGGGCGGAGGTCTGCGAGTCGCTCGACAGGAACGTGGGATCCGGAACGAGCCGGACGCGGGTCTCCGGCGGCAGGGCGTCGCGAAGGACGGCCGGCAACAGCTCCTCGAAGCGCGCGTTCGGGCAGACGTAGGCGGGGCCGACCGACTCCAGGGAGTCGCTCAGCTCGCTCGCCGCGCTCTCGTCGGGGGCGGAGAGCGCGCCGAGCTCGAAGCGCTCGACGTCCGGAGAGCCCGCGCGCAGCAGCCAGGCGCGCAGGCGCGGCTCTCCCCAGCTCGCGGCGGTCCGCAGGTCGCCGTCCTCCAGGACGGCCGGGCGCCAGGGCCTGTAGGTCGCGAGGTCGATCAGCACCGAGTTCGCGGGCAGGGCGTCGACCACCGTCAAGATCTCGGGCGGCGGCTGCGATCGCGGCGGACCCTCGAGGATCTCGTACTCCCACTTCAGGTAGCCGCTGCGGCGGCGCAGGTCGGCCAGCTGCTCGACGTGCAGGACGAGATCCGGCACGTGCTCCGCGCGCAGCAGCTCGCGCTGCTGGGTGGCGAGCCCGCGGTGCCGCAGGATGTGGATCCACTGCTCGGTGGAGCGCCCGGCGGTGAAGACGGACTCGCTCGCGAGCAGGGCCGGCAGGTAGCTCGCGCGCCATGCGAGCCAGGAGCGGTAGGCGAACAGCTCGCGCTCGGGCCGCGCCGCCAGCGGCAGCACGGTGTTCAAGGCGTCGAGGCCGCGCAGCACGATCTCGGCCATCACGATGCGGTCGTCGGGAGCGAGAGCCCACAGCTCGTCGTCGAGGTGCGCGCCCGCCACCTCCAGCGCCGCGCGCGCGTTCCACCACGCCGCTTCGGGGTCGCCCGAGGACAGCGCGACGAGCGCCGCGTCCACGGACAGGTCGAGCGCATCGGGTGTGCGGTCGCCCGCCAGCGCGATCCACGTGCTGCGAACGGCCTCGATCCGCTCCGCGGCTTCGCGCGTCTCGCCCAGGGCGAGCTCGACCCGGGCGAGGTTCGCGAACGCGCGCAGGCGCTCCGGGTGCTCGGCCGGAACCGGTTCGGCGCGACCGCCGAGATAGAGCTCGAGCTGAGCCGCGGCGGACTCGAGGTCTCCGAGCTTCGCGAGCGCCGCTGCCGCACCGATCGCGGCGCGGGCCAGTCGCGGCTGCTCGGCGCCGAGCAGCGACTCGCGCACGAGCCATGCCCGCTCGTAGGCCTCGAAGGCCTGCTCGAAGCGGCCGGCGTCGAACCGGGCGTCTCCGAGCGCTTCGAGCAGGTCGACGGTCGCCGGGTGGTCGCGGCCCAGCCGGGACTCGAGGTCGTCCACGCGGAGGGCCAGCTGGCTCTCGGCCTCGTCCGCGCTCCCGAGGACCCGCCGGAGCTCGGCGTGGAGCTCGACGTCGCGAGGTCGGCTCGGCGGTGCGTCCGAGAGCAGGAGTCGCGCCGCGGCCAGCTCGCCGCGGGCCGCCAGCTCGCGGCCGACGGCGAGGTCGACGTCGCGGCGCAGCGACTCGTCGCCGGCCGCCTCGGTCCGGGTCTGGAGAGCGCGAAGGGTGTCGAGCGCGCCGGGGTCCGAGAGGGCGGAGGCCGACTCCGCGCTCGAGAGCCGCGCGCGCAGCGCGGCGCCGGTCTCGCCGGCCGCCTTCAGCAGCGCCGCCGCGTCGTCGTAGCGCGCGCGCGCCGTCTCGTGATCGCCGCTGCGCGCGTACGTGTCGGCGACGAGGACCTTCGTGCGGGCGGCCTCGACCGATTCCTGCCCGAAGTACTCCTCGCGGATCCCGAGCGCGCGCTCGTACGACGCGCGCGCCTCGCGGTGCCGGCCGAGGCGCGACAGGAGCGCGCCATGGGTCTCGCAGGCGTCCGCCAGGGACGGGGCCACGTAGCCGTCCCGCCGCTCGACGGCGAAGATGCGCTCGCGCGCGTCCTCGAGGCGCGCTTCGGCTTCCTCGGCGCGCGAGAGCGTCTTCGCGGCCCCGACCCGGACGAGGAGCGTGAACTCCCCGCCCTCGTCGGGCGGCGCGCACGCGTCGACGCTGTAGGTTGCGGCTCCTTCGAGCTCCAGCGCGTCGAGCGCGGCGTGCGTTCCGAAGCCGCCGTCGTCGGTCGCGGCGACGAGCTCGCCCTTCGCGTCGCGCACGATCAGAAACGCGTCGAAGTGGTGCGAGCGCAGGTCGAACGAGTACGGACCCGCGGACCGCGTGCGCAGGGTGAAGCGCTTCGCGCGCCCCAGGCGCGGCGCGACCTCCGGCGCGACGCCGGAGACGTCGGCCCGTGGGTCGGCGGCCTGAACGCGGCTCGCGTACGTCGTACCGAGCGTCAGTTGCGGCGCTTCCGGAGAGGCCGTCTGGAGGAGCAGCGGAACCAGCAGCAGCGGGCGTGCGAACGTCATGCGGGAGATCCTAGCTCGACCTGTTGCTCGGCCAACTCCACGAACGCCGCCAGGGCGCCCGCGAGCTCGCGCTCTGCGTGGATCGCCAGGCCCAGGACACGGCGCAGCTTGTCGATCTCCTTGATGCGCACGCGGCCGATCTGATTGCGGCGCAGCGCGGTCACGGCGACGTGCTTCGAGACGATCCCGACGCCGACGCCCGCGCGGATCAGGTCGACGATCATCTGGAAGTTGTCGAAGGTCATGTCCGGGACCATCGAGAGCCCCGCCGCGTGGAAGGCCGAGGTCAGCACCTGGTGCGACATGGTGCCCGGCTCGATGGCCAGCATGCGCTCGGCCGCGAACTCTTCGAGCGTCTTGGTCTTGTTCGCGAACGGGTGCTCGGGCGGGACCGCGCCGACGAAGTGGTCGTCCCAGAGGGGCGAGAGGCGCAGCTCCGGATGGATGCGCGGCAGCATGCAGAGGCCGGCGTCGTAGCGGCCTTCCCGCAGGCCGTTCAGGATGTCGGGCGACGAGGCCGTGTGGACGTGCACGCGCACGGCCGGGTGGCGGCGCTGGAAGCGCTGCACGATGCGCGGGAAGCGCTTCAGCACGACGCTGTCGGCCACGGCGACGCTCAGGCTGCCCGTGGCCTGGCCGGGCTCGACGCGGGCGCTGGCGATCAGGTCCTCGGCTTTCGCGAGGATGGCGCGCGCACGGTCGAGGCTCTCGCGCCCGAACGCGGTCAGCTCGACGCGACGGCCGAGCCGGTCGAAGAGCGGGCGGCCCAGCTCCTGCTCCAGGGCCTTCACCTGGCGGCTGAGGGTCGGCTGGGTCGACACGAGCTTGGCGGCGGCCCGGCTGAAACCCCCGGACTCCGCCACGGCCACGAACGCGGACAGCTGCGTGAGGTCCATGACGGAGGGTAATCCACATTCTGAATCCGCTCCATCGGACGGATACAGAATGCTGATGGATCGGCCCGCCGGCGGGGAGCGCCCGGCGCCTACAGCGGCGGCGCGAGGACGATCCGACCCCGCGGGGTGCCGGGGAGCGCGCGGACGTGAACCCAGTCGCGGTGGCGCGCGGTCACGACCTCGGGCCGGCTGTCCAGGACCAGGCGCGCGCGCCCATCCGCGGCGGTGACGCCCACGCGGAGACCGTCAGCCCACAGCGATGCACCCGCGACCGGGGCGCCGTGGTGGTCCTGCACCACCACGTCGGTGCCCCAGCCCGGCTGGAGCTGCACCGTGTGCATCGGGCCGGAGCGGAAGGCGTCGGTCGCTCCAAAGGCCGGAACGAAGCCGGGTGCGTCGATGCGCCACGCAATCCCGCCGGGAGGCGCGCTGGCGACGAGCCCCGCCCCCGAGGCGTGCGCGCCGAGCGGGAGGGGAAAGTCGCGGTCCGCGTCGACGGCGGAGAGCGAGTAGCTCTCGAGCTCGCGGCCGCTCGCGGCGTTCACGATGCGGAAGCCGAACCCGCCGTCCGCCGGCTTGCGCAGGACGGGGATCCGCAGCGCCTCTCCGCCCGGCCGCGCGAGCACCTGGCCCGCCGCCGTGAAACCGGCCGGCGGGTCCGTGCGGACGACGACGGGCTGGTTCCTTCGAAGATCGGTGAGCACGAATCCCAGCGCCGAGCAGCCGTCGCCGCCGAGGCGGTCGAGCCGCACGTCGCCGGGGGCCCGCGGCCGGCCCTCGCCGACACACGTGAAGTCGGGGAGCGACTGGACCCATCCCTCCGGGCCTCGCGCGAGCGAGCGAACCTCGACCGCGAAGCGATCGTCTCCGCTGCCGCCGGCCGCGCCGTGGGGCGGGCCTTCTTCGAACACGTAGCGCACCTGCAGGTCCGCGCGGGCGTCGGGAGCCAGAGGGCGCAGATGCACGCTCGCGAACGTGCGCTCGCCGGCGGACAGCTCGAGCTCGGACTCGGTCGGCTCGTAGGCGTCGGCGAACACGCGCACCCGATAGGTGCCCGGGGGCAGCGCGCCGACCGTCAGGTCCTCCCGCGCGCTGGCGCTGTAGGTCCCCGCGTAGCCCGGCCGCGGGGTGAGCCGCACGAGTTCGACGAGCGGTCCGCGTTCCTGGGCCAGGCTCCAGTCCCCGTTCGGCAGGTCGTCCCGCGGGTTGGCCGCCAGCCGGATGTCCAGAGTCAGCGAGCCGTGCGAGCGCGGACGCAGGGCGAGGGTCTCGGGCTCCGCGAGCGCAGTGAGCGGGACGGCGTCGGCCCAGAGTCCGTCGTCGCTGACCACCGCGAGCACGCAGGGCGCAGGCGGGACGACGTCGCCCGGAACTTCGACGGTCTGAGAACTCGCCGCGCCGAGTCGCAGGCCGCGCGCGTGGATCGGCCGGCGCGGCCAGGCGCAGCCAGGCGGACGCACGAAGGCCACGAAATCTTCGGCGGTGTAGCCGTCGGGCGGCAGGAGCTCGATTGCGCGCAGAACACTACGGCTCGGCGCGAAGATCTTTCCGTTCGACGCGCGCATTTCGTCGGTCGGTCCGAGCACCGACCTCGACGGCGTGTCGAAGGCGAACAGCAGGAGGAGGAGAAAGGCGGTGAACACTGCGCCACGTACCCGGAACGGGCGCAGTAGTTACGCCAATCGAGGCGAATTCGGTCCTACTTGCCGGTCATCCAGTAGCTGAGGCGCAGGACGCGCGTCATGCGGTGCAGGGCCGAGGAGCGCATCTCCATGCGTTCGGTGTCTTCACGCAAGGCGTGCATGGCCGGGATGTCCTCCATCAGCTCGCGAACGTAAGCCTGCTGTTCAGCGTCGGACATGTACTCTTCTCGAACCGCCTGGAGTTCCCCGGAGTCCAGGAAGATCCCTCCGCACGCATAGCACTCGTCGACGTTGACCTGCTGCGCGCGCTTGTAGCGGTGCGCGTGCATCGGGCTGCTGCAGCGCGGGCAGTTCAGCCGGCCGCGCTTCTCGTCGTTCGCGCGCGGATGCTCCGCGGCTTCGCGCAGCGCGTTGCCGAACCCCTCGTGGTCCTCGTCCAGTCGGGTCAGCTCGTGCCAGTCGAACCAGATTCCCTTGCAGCCGGACTTGCAGACGTCGACTTCGACGCCGCCGAAGTCCTCGACGGACATGGATGCTTGGCAGGCGGGGCACTTCACGGAACTCTCCTTGGACGCGAGAATGGATACGGTCGGCGCGGCCAGGGACGGAATCCGATTCCGGTCCGGTGACCTTCCAGCCTCGATCGACACGTCCCGGGCCGACCTGAAGTCCATCTACGCTTTTCGGCCCTGCGGCGGCTCCCCCGACCCGTTCCCGAAACCGCGCGGCCCTTCCGAGGGCCCGCGTCGGCGCGACGAGGCGGCCCGGACGGCCGTCCACCCGCCCGGGTCCCTGGGATTCCCGCGCGCGGAAGTGTCGCGTGTCGGGTCGCGTGCCGGGTCGCGTGTGGGGGAGGGCTGCGCTCTCAGTAGTTCTTCGCGAACAGGACCCGTTGCTCGGACGGCTGCCCTGTCTTCACGCACTTGCCCGCTTCGACCGCCGGTCCCTCACCGGGCAGCGGCACGCAGCGGATGGTCGCCTTCGTCGCGTTCTTGATCGCCTTCTCGGTCTCCGCCGAGCCGTCCCAGTGGGCCCATACGAACTTCGAGGCCTGCCCCTCGAACGCACTCTCGAAGTCGTCCCAGGTGTCGACGTGGATCGTGTTGGCGGCGCGGAACGCCAGGGCACGCTCGTACAGCATGGCCTGGAACTCGTCGAGGACCTCGCCGACGCGGACGCCCAGACCCTCGAGCGGTAGCTTCTCCTTGCCGCCCTTCATCTCCGCGTTCTCGGGGGGGATGCGCCGCTTGCCGACCGCCGCACCCTCGGCCAGGTCGCGCGGGCCGAGTTCGATGCGCAGCGGCACGCCCTTGCGCTCCCATTCGTAGTACTTGGCTCCGGGCTTGACGCCTTCGCGGTCGTCGACCTTCACGGTGAGCCCGTCGTCGCGCATCTCCTGCGCGAGACGGCCCGCGGCTTCGAGCACCTGCACCTTGTCGTCGTCCTTGCGGTAGATCGGCACGATCGCGACGTGGATGGGTGCGAGGCGCGGAGGCAGAACCAGGCCGTCGTCGTCGGAGTGCGTCATGATCAGCGCACCGACCTGACGCGTCGACATGCCCCATGACGTCTGCCAGACGAACTCGCGCTCGCCCTGGGCGTTCTGGAACGTCACGTCGAAGGCCTTGCCGAAGTTCTGCCCCAGGTCGTGGCTGGTGCCGGCCTGCAGGGCCTTGCCGTCCTGCATCATGGCCTCGATGGTCCGGGTCTCGAGGGCGCCCGCGAACCGCTCGGTGGCGGTCTTGACGCCCTTCACGACCGGCATCGACATCATCTCGCGGCTGAAGTCGGCGTAGACGTCGTGCATGCGCGCGACCTCTTCCCGGGCTTCCTCGTGGGAGGCGTGGGCGGTGTGCCCCTCTTGCCACAGGAACTCGCCCGTGCGCAGGAAGATGCGCGTGCGCAGCTCCCAGCGC
>CAYGPA010000068.1:0-15432 GCA_964351535.1 uncultured Planctomycetaceae bacterium | reverse complement strand
TACGAGTTCATGGAGGACATGGCGCGCGACAACGTCGTGTACGCCGAGGTGCGCTTCGCCCCGCACTTCCACACGCGCGAGGGTCTCGGTCTCGACGCGGTGATGCTGGCCGTGCTCCGCGGCCTCGACCGCGGCGCCAACGAATTCGGCAACGGCTTCGGCCTGATCGTCAGCGCCATGCGCAACGAGCCGCCGGAACTCTCCGCCCAGCTCGCCGAGCTCGCCGTCGCCTACCGCGAGCAGGGCTGCGTCGGCTTCGACCTGGCCGGCGAGGAGGCGGGGCACCCCGCCAAGGAGCACGTGCGCGCGTTCCAGTTCGTGCTGCGCATGAACTTCTCGATCACGGTCCACGCCGGCGAGAGCTTCGGGCCGGAGAGCATCTGGCAGGCGCTGCAGTACTGCGGCGCGCACCGCATCGGCCACGCCACGCGGCTGGTCGAGGACATCGTCGTGTACGAGGGCAAGGTCATCAAGCTGGGCCACCTGGCGCAGTACGTGCTCGACCGCCGCACGCCGATCGAGGTGTGCCTCTCCAGCAACGTCCACACCGGCGCGACGCCGTCGATGGCGCAGCACCCCTTTCCCACGTTCCTCGAGCAGGGCTTCCGCGTGACGCTCAACACCGACAACCGGTTGATGAGCCGCACCAGCATGACCGAGGAGTACATGGTGGCCGCCGAGCAGTTCGGCTGCGGCTTCGCGGAGCTCGAGAAGCTGACCATCAACGGCATGAAGTCCGCCTTCGCGCACTACGACCGCCGCTGCGAGTTCATCTTCGATCGCATCAAGCCCGGCTTCGCGGCGCTGCGCGCCGAGGCCGGACTGACCTCCGTACCATGACTGCGTTCACGGGGACCGCGTTCACAGGGACCGCGCTCGCGGGCCGCGTGGACCGAGGCGTGCTCGAGAGCGAGGTGCTGCGCGGCAATCGCGCCGGCGATCCGTGGGTGCGCGAGGTTCCCGTCTACGTCCCTCCCGGAGCGGACGACCGGCCGCTGCCGGCCCTCTTCGTCCTCGCGGCCTACACCGGGCGCGCCCAGGACATGCTCGAGACGCATCCCTGGCGACCCGGCCTCGTGGCGCGCTACGACGCCGCCGTCGCCGCGGGCGAGCTCCCCCCGGCCCTGCTCGTCCTGCCCGACTGCTGGACGCGCTTCGGCGGCAGCCAGTACGTCGACTCGAGCTTCCTCGGCGCCTACGAGCACTACGTCGCGCACGAGGTGCGCGCGTGGGTCGACGCGCACTACGCCGTGGATCCCGGGAAGCGGGGGGCGGTCGGCAAGTCCTCGGGGGGCTTCGGCGCGCTGCACCTCGGCATGCGCCACCCCGAGCACTTCCCCGCGGTCGCGTCGATCAGCGGGGACTGCAACTTCGAGTTCTGCTACGGCCCCGAGCTGCTCGCGTGCCTGCGCGGCCTGCTCGAGCACGACGGCGACCCCGCGCGCTTCCTCGAGGCCTTCGCGGCGAACCCCGACCTCGGCGGGGACGGTCACGCCGTCATCATGACGCTCGCGATGGCGGCCGCGTACTCGCCCGACCCCGAGAGCCCGCTCGGCTTCGAGCTGCCCATCGACCTCCAGACCGGGGAGCGGCGCCCCGACGTCTGGCAGCGCTGGCTCGCGTTCGATCCGCTGGTCGCCGCGCCCCGCCACGCGGACGCGCTGCGCCGCCTCGCGTTCCTGCACGTCGAGTGCGGGCTGCGCGACGAGTTCCACCTGCAGTGGGGCGCGCGCCAGCTCGTCCGCCTCCTGCGCTCGCTCGACGTCCCCGTTCACGCCGAGGAGCACCCCGGCGGGCATCGCGGCCTCGACCCGCGCGTCCTCGCGGTGCTGCCCGCGATGATCGCGGCCCTCGGGACCGCTTGATCGCCGGCGCTCAGGCCTGGGTGCGCCCGCCCCAGGCGCCCAGCACGCGCTCGAGGTCCGCGCGCGAGATCGGCTTGGAGACGTAGTCGTCCATGCCGACGTCGAAGCAACGCTGCCGGTCGGAGTCGACCGTGTTCGCGGTCATGGCCACGATCGGGACCCCGGCGTTCCTGCGCGAGGAGCGGATCTGCTCCGTCGCCGCGTAGCCGTCCATGCGCGGCATCTGGCAGTCCATCAGGACCACGTCGTAGAGCATGTCCCGGCAGCACTCGACGGCCTCCACCCCGTTGCTCGCGAAGTCCACGCGGCAGCCCATGCCGCGCAGGAGGTGGGCGGCGACGCGCTGGTTCACCTGATTGTCCTCGACCAGGAGGACGCGCAGGGAGGAGTACTTGGCGGGGCCCGGGTCGCGGGTGGCCGGACTCTCGACGAGGTGCGGGGTCGGAGCCGCCGTCGTCTCCAAGAGGGCTGCGTGCACGGCGCGGCGCAGGGGCGAGGGCAGGAGCGGGCGGGCGAGCGCGGCCGCAGGCGTCCTCCCGAACCGCACTCCGGGCCCGCCTCCGAGCGCGCGAACGCACAGCACCGGAACACTGCTCCAGCCCACGGACTGGAGCACCTCCTCCAGCTTGGCCACGCCGGGACGGCCGTGCAGCAAGACCTCGGTGTCGATCAGCACAAAGCTCACGTCCCCGGGGTCGCGCTGCTGGAGCTCTCGGATCCCGCCGAGGACGGTGTCCGCCGACTCGGCCTCGATCCCTGTGTGTTCGAGCAGCGCGCACCAGGCCGCGCGTTCCACGTCGTCCGGCGCGATCACGAAGCCGCGCCGATCCCCCATCCCCGCGAGCACCGTCTCCTCGCGCCACGCCGCCGCGGGGAACGGCAGGGCCAGACGAAAGCGCGAGCCCGCGCCGACGCGGCTGCTGGCGGTCAGCTCGCCTCCCATCATCGTGGCGAGCTCGCGCGAGATCGAGAGCCCGAGCCCCGTGCCCCCGTACCGGCGCGTGGTCGACTCGTCGGCCTGCGTGAAGCGCTCGAAGATGACGCCCAGCTTCTCGTTCGCGATGCCGATCCCCGTGTCCTCGACGGCGAAGACCACGTGCGCGCGCTCACCGCTCGAGCCCGCGCACTCGACGCGCAGGACCACGGAGCCCTCCTCGGTGAACTTCAGCGCGTTCCCGAGCAGGTTGATCAGGACCTGGCGAACGCGCAGGCCGTCGCCCTTCACGCGCGAGGGCAGCCCCGGGCCGAGGTGCAGCACGAGGCGCACGCCCTGGTCCGCCGCGCGCGCCGAGAACAGCGCGAGCACCTCCTCGATGAGCTCCAGGAGCGCGAAGGGCCGCTGCTCGATCTCGAGGCGCCCGGACTCGATCTTGGCGTAGTCGAGCACCCCGTTGATGACCGCCAGCAGCGCCTGCGCGGAGTGCTGGATCGTCGTCGCGTACTCGCGCTGGGTCTCGTCGAGGCGCGTCTCCAGCAGGAGCTCGGTGATGCCGACCACACCGTTCATCGGCGTGCGGATCTCGTGGCTCATGTTCGCGAGGAAGTCGCCCTTGGCCCGGCTCGCCTCCTCCGCGGCCTGCTTCGCGGCGAACAGCTCGGACGCCCGACGCTCGGCGGCGCGCGCGGCGGCGAACTCGGCCACGAGCAGCGACTCCTGCTGTTCGAGGCGCAGGCGGTCGCGCAGGTCGCGCGCGACCAGCACGACGTCCGGACGCTCGCCCTGGTCGCCCGCGAGGCACGCGCCCGAGATCGAGACCGGCACCTCCCCGCCCGTTCCGTCGCGCAGGACCGCGTGCGCGTCGCGCACCTCTCCGACCTCGCGCACGAAGGCGAGCAGCTCCTCCGCCGCACTGTCGTCCGGAGCTCCGTCGACCGCGATCAGGAGCTCGGACAGGGGCCGGTCGAAGGCCTCGCCCGACTCGTAGCCGAGCAGCTCGCACACCTCGTGGTTGACGCGCCAGACCCGGTCGTCGCCGTCGACGAGGATCAGCATGTCGAGCACCGAGCGCACGATGTTCTCGCTCTGCTCGCGCTCCCGCCGGATGGTCTCGTTGGAGAGCAGCAACTCCCCCGCCGAGGCGCGCAGCCGGTAGACGACCATCAGCAGGTGCGCGAGCAGCCCGACACAGGCCACGAACAGGCCTCCGAGCAACACGGAGTCGTGCTCGACGCGCGCCTCGTAGCGCCGCTCGATCGACTCGAGGATGCGGACGAGCGATTCGCGGTCCACGCGCTCCACCAGCTCGACGAGCAGCTGGTCGCGGTCGATGGCGCTCGCATCGTAGGCCGCCACCGCCCGCGCGCGACGCTCGAGCGAGGCGGTGTAGAGCCCGAGGTCCGCGGCCGCCTCCTCGCTGAGATGGCCCGGGGACTTCTCGAGCTCGGTCTCGAGTCGCGTGCGCCAGCGCTGCAGGACACCGAGGAGTTCCCTTGTTCCCACCGCGTCGACCGCGGCGCGGGCGTCCACCAGGCTGCGCTGCAGCTCGAACTCCCCGACGATGAGGCCGCGCAACGCGCGGGAACCCTCGGAGTGCGACTCCGAAGGTGCCAGGCGGTGGGCGACCGGAAGGGCCGCCAGCAGAGCCGTTCCCGCGAGGACGGCCAGGCTCGACAGGACACGACGCATGTCGGGAGCCGGGCCGATCCCGGACCGACCGCGGCTCGATCCCTATCGACGACCGCGCCAGGCCGCCTCAACGCGGCAACAAAAGCCTCACGCGGAACGCCTTTCCGGGTCGCGACGGCGCTCCGAATCGGTCGCGACGCACCCCCGACCGACCCGGCGGAGTTCCGGCGACCGCCCCGTCAGTCCGCCGGCCGGGGGTCGGGGTGGCGCACCTCGACCACGGTCGCGATGCCTCCGCGGACGAGGAAGTCGCCCTCCACCACCATCCGGCGCGGCTCGAGCAGGTTCACGAGGTCGTCGAGGATGCGGTTGGTGACGGCCTCGTGGAACTGCCCCTCGTCGCGGAACGACCACAGGTAGAGCTTCAGGCTCTTCAGCTCGACGCAGCGGCGATCCGGGACGTAGCGAATGCGAATTGTCGCGAAGTCCGGCTGGCCGGTCACGGGGCACAGGCACGTGAACTCCGGGCACTCGAAGCGGATCTCGTAATCGCGCTCGGGGTTCGGGTTCTCGAACCAGTCCAGTTGCTTGCTCGGTCGCGTCGTCATCTGCCGGTCCCTTCGAGTCGAGGGCCGGCCCTGGCGTCCATGCGGCCCTCGTCGCGCGCGACGGGAACGCCGCGCAGTCGGTAGTCGAGCGTCCACGCCAGTCCGGCGCCGCGCTCGTGAACGGTGTCGTGGAGCTCCGCGGCGTCCTCGAAGCGCAGCTCGCCCGCGGAGGACTCGCGCGGCTCGAACTCGGTGTACGCGAGCGTGTCGAGCTCCAGGATCCCGAGCACGAATTCGCCGGTGTGCTGCGTGGCGCGAACGAGGCCCGCGTCGGGGACCGCCAGCAGCCAGTCGTCGCCGTCGGTCCTCGGCGGCGCCTCCGCGTCCAGCGCCGGAAGCGCGGCCAGGGCGCGCACCGCGGCGGTCCCCGGACCGACGTCGAACGCGAGCGAGCGCACGCGCCCGGAGAGCAGCCAGCCCAGGTCGGAACCGACGTCGAAGCTCGCCATGAGGCGCGGGCCGGCGCCGATCCACGCGCCCTCGTCGCGGCCGCCGGGCAGTTCGCTGGCGGTCCAGCTCACCTCGGGCGAGCCGTCGGCGACCGTTCCCGGAGCGGCCTCGAGGAGCAGACCGCGAATCCCCAGTGCGTCGAGGTCGAGCCCCTGGACCGCCGACGTGCCGGACCACTCGAGCGCCCGGGGCGGATCCTGCGCGGGCCCCGCGGGAGCCACGCGCAGCGCGGTTCGGCGCGGCGCGACCGCTCCGAGCTGGCCCTCCGGACCGAGGACGACCAGCCCGCCGCGGCGCAGGGCGTCGAACTCGGGCTGGCGCGTCAGCGCCGCGAAGCCCGCGCGCGTGAGGCCGTGCACGGCGGCGCGCGAGGGATCCTCCCCGGCCTGGGCGAAGGACGGATGCAGGAGCCAGGGCAGGGCGCTGCCGATCGGGTCGACGCCCTGGACCGACCAGGGCGGCTCGACGACGAGGAAGTCGACCTCCCCGTGCTCGCCCTTGGCCGCGGCGAGCTCGCTGCGAAGCAGATCCACGCGGCGCGCACCATCGACCACGGACATGCTGTTGCTCTGGGCGACGAACGCGTAGCCGATCGCGAGCGCCCAGGGCAGGATCGCGCGGCGCACGTCGGAGAGCGCCGTGCACGCCACGCCCAGACCGATGGACATCACCCCCGCCGCGGGGAAGAGGACGTGCACCGAGGAGAAGTCGCGCGGCTGCACGCGGACCATCAGCGAGGAGAACTCCGCGAAGACGAGCAGCAGGCACCACGCACCCGCGAGGGTCCACCACAGGCGCGGCGCCGAGCGCGCCGCGACGACCGCGGGCTGCACGCCGAGCAGCAGCAGGAGACCCGCACCCGTGTACCCCACGACGCCGTAGCCGTAGGCGCTGACCGGGACGCACAGCAGGCCGAGCTTCTCGAAGAAGACGACGAAGGCGAGGCCCAGGTCCGTCCAGCTCGAGATCCCGCCCAGCGCGCGCACGACCTCGCTGGGGCCCTCGACGGCGAGCACGGACATCCGCAGCAGCGGCCCGACGGCCGCGCACAGGCCGAAGACGAGCAGCGTGACGACCGTCGTCCGCAGGCGCGTCCGGCGCGGCACCAGGCGCGCGGAGGAGAAGTACTCGGCCGCCGCGAGCACGAGCGGCAGCCCCGACGCGTCCGCCGCGAGGCCGGTCAGCACCGTGAGCAGCGCCGCGAGCACGGTGAACGGGTAGCTGCGCTCCTGACGCCCGCGCAGGAAGCAGGCCACCGCACCGGCGGCCAGCGCGGCCCCGACCAGCATGCCGCGCGCGGAGATCCCGGCCACGGTCGTCACCGTCAGCGGATGGACCGCGAGCAGCAGGGCCGACGCGAAGCCCGCCGCGTTGGCGTGGTCGCGTCCGGTGTACGGCCGCAGCAGGCGGCGCGCGAAGCAGCCCAGCCAGGCGCAGGTCGCGAGCATCAGCAGCACGTTGCCGATGCGAATGCCCGGCGCCGCGGAGACGGTCCAGCGGCCCTCGTCCGCGTGCATCCAGCGGAACAGGACCAGCGCCGCTCCCGCGAGCGGATGCCCCTCCGCGCCGGGGACGCTGGAGAGGCCCTCGAGCCAGCCGAGCGTGCCGTCGGGCGCGAACTCCGAGACGCGCGCGAGCGCCGGATAGTCGTTGCCCCAGAACTTGGCCGTCGAGATCGGAGCGTAGACGAAACCGACCAGCAGAGTGATGCCCGCGAGCACGGCGAGGCGCCGCGGCCACGCGGACGAGGAACGGGTCGGCATGGCGGAATTCTAGTGAGGTGCTTCCGGAAATCGCAGCCCATGTCCGTGGCCTTTCGACCCGCGCCGCCGCACCCGCTCCCGCGAGCCCCGCGGACCTTCGTCAGCGCGACCTCGAGTGGAGCGAGGGCGCGGACGCCGGAACGAGGTCGACGGCGAGGCGCGGATGGGACGAAGGCCGCGCGGGCTGGCGAGGAACGCGGGCCAGCCCGGACGATTCACGATGCGGAGATCGAGACGTCTCAACTCGGTGCCTGCTGGTGCTTTGCGAGCTCCGGCCCCGCAGGCGACCGCTCTCGGTCGTCGAAGACGCTCGCAAAGTGCCGGCGGGCGCCGAGAGGCGGCCGCGGGCCGCCGGTTGTGTCGTCTCGGCTGCGTGCTCATCCATCGTTCGGGCTAGGATTCCGGACCCGTGAGGCCGTCCCCGGGCCTTCGCTGCACCCCTCCTCCTGCCCCGTGACTCCCTCTCCCCGTTCCCAGGCGACCGCCGGTCCCCGTCTGCTGCCGTACGCGGTGGCGCTGGTTCCGTTCCTGCTGCTCGCGGCGCGCTTCGACTGGCTGTGCGACGACGCGTTCATCTCGTTCCGCTACGCGAAGAACCTCGCCGACGGCCACGGGCTGCGGTTCAACCTGGGCGAGCACCGGCCGGTCGAGGGCTACACGAACCTGCTCTGGGTGCTGTGGCTGTCGCTGTGCGAGCGGCTCGAGGGCCCCACGCCCGTGTTCGCGCGGGCGAGCTCCCTCGCGTGCGGCGCGGCCCTGGTCGTGGCCGTGGTGCGCTTCGTCCGGCTGCGCATCTCGCCGCGGGCCGCCGTGACGATCCCGGCGGCGCTGTTCCTCGGGACCCTGCCGCCGCTCGCGGTGTGGTCGACCAGCGGCCTGGCGACGATGCCCTTCGCGCTGGCGATCTTCGTCGCCTTCGAGCGCCTCCTGGGCGACCCCGAGCGCCCGCGCGGCCTGCAGGCGGGTGTCGCCGTCGTCGCCGTCGTGCTCCTGCGCGCGGACGGGTTCGGCTTCGCGGGCCTGGTCCTCGCGGCCGCGGGGCTGCGGTGGCTCCGCACCCGCGAACCGCGACTCCTGCGCGCCGGCGCGATCGGCGCGGCCTTCCTCGTGGTCACGGTGGCGAGCCACTTCCTCTGGCGCCACGCCTACTACGGCGACTGGGTGCCGAACACCGCGCACGCCAAGGTGGACTCGGGTTCCGAGACGTACGTCCAGGGCCTGCAGTACGTCGGCACGTGGCTGCTCGTGTTCCCGGGAATTCCGATCGCGCTGCTCGCCGCCGCGGCGCTGCCCGGCGCGCGGCGCGTGCCGGCCGCGGGAGCGTGCGCGGTGATGGTGGCGGGCACGCTCGCCTACACGCTGCTCGTCGGCGGCGACTTCATGACCATGGGGCGCTTCCTCGTCCCGGCCCTGCCCTTCACCGTGCTGCTGCTCGCGGCCGCGGCCCACGCCCTGGATGCGCCCGCGCGCGTCTGGCGCCCCGTGGCGCTCGGTCTCGCGTGCGTCGCGCTGACGCTGCCGACGGCCTTCGACGTGCACGTCGCCCCGCGGGCCTGGCGCGAGGCCTGCCACTTTCGCTGGGGCAACAAGCGCTACCTGACCGAGCACGAGAGCTGGAGCCGCATGAAGAGCCACGCGCAAGAGTGGTCGACCATCGGCCGCGCGCTCGCGCTGCACACCGCGCCCGGCGAGACGATGACGGCCTCGGGCATCGGGTGCTTCGGCTACTTCACCGACCTCTTCATCGTGGACGTGCTCGGCCTCGTGAACCGTGAGGTCGCCACGAATCCCGCCTACCACGACAAGCGCAACGAGTCGCGCGGACACCAGATCCACGCGAACCAGGCCTACCTCGACCTCGTGCGCCCCAGGTACGCCGGCGCCCACGTCTATCCGCGCGGGGAGGTCCGGGCCCTCAACGAGCGCCAGGCGCTCGACTTCGAGCAGCTCGTGTTCCCGCTCGAGGAGGCCGACGGCTTCCCGCGCGACAGCGTCCTCGTGATCCTGCGCAAGCGCTACGCGGAGGATCCTCCCGAGACTCCCTGAGGGGTTTGCGAAGGGGTGGATCCCCCGCCGAGGCCCCGTGAGTCCCGCTGCGCGGCGGCTCCGGGCGATTTCGGGGACTTCCCGCGAGCCGTTTCGACAGGGGCGGTGCCCAGGTCAACATGGTCCTCATGTCGTCCACTCCCCCGAAGATGTCCGACCCCCGACGCGACGCGCCCGGCACGCCGCCGGACGGCGGCGATCGCGAGCGCATCGAGGGCCTCGTCCGGGAGGGCCGCCTCACGCGGTTCGAGGCCGACCGGCTGCTGAGCGCGCTGCCGCCGGCCTCGAGCGAGGGAGCGCGCACCGCGTCCAGGCCGAAGGCGACGCCCGCCGACAAGCTGCGCCTGCGGTTCCTGCGCGGGCAGCTCACGGCGCGGGAGCTGCGCGACGCGGATCGCATCGCCGCGCTTCGCATGGGAGTGATTTTCGGCCTCCTGATGTTGCTGCTCGCGCCGCCCCTGTGCGCCCTGCTCTCCCCGGGCAGGTCCATGCTGTTCTGCCTGTTCATGGGCCTGTTCCAGATGCTGTTCGGCGGCCCGCTGTTCGGACTCGTCATGCACCGTGTGCTCCTGCAACCCTCTACGGAGAAGCTCGTGTCGCTCCGAGCCGCGGCCGGAGCCCCCCTCGAGCCGCCGGCCGAGGTCGCGGCGGGCCAGTGCCCGATGTGCGGCGCCGAGGAGTTCGACCTCCTGGGTCCCGACCACCCCACGATGCGGCACTGGGTCTGGAACCCGGGGCTCGCCTTCAACGAGCTCGTTCTGGGCCAGCGCGTCCCGCGCGAGGTGCGCGAGTGCCGGCGCTGCGGGACGCAGTCGATCGACTGCGACGACTGCGACCGTCCCATCGACGCGGCGGAGTGGCGCGCGAGCTCGCAGTTCGGCCGCTGGCGCGGGCTCGAGTGTCCCCGGTGCGGCGGCGACATCCCGTGCCTGCGCAACAAGCTCGCCGAGTTCCTGCTCCGGCCCTTCCGCCCCGGGGGCCCGCATCCGGGCTGAGCGAGGGTGCCGGGTGGATCCGGGGGTCCCGACCCGGCCGTGGACCCCGCGGGCTCCGGTGCGCATCATGGCGAGCATGCTGGACACGTTTCGCCCCCTGCTGGAGGCCGCCCAGGGCCTGGACCTCGAGGACTCCGAAGCCGCGCGCGCCGAGCTCTCGCGCCGCCTCGATCCCGCCAGCGACGCCGCGCGCGCGGTCGGAGCCGAGCTCGTGAAGCTCTACGAACGGGGTGAGCTCGCGCAGAACGGCGCACCGCCCGTGCGCTGGGGCCGCGTCACGAAGGCCAGCGAGGAGTCGCTCGGCTTCTCGATCGACGTCGTCGTCATGGACGGGGCCGGACCGAAGCACCGCCACCCCGAGGGCGAGGTCAACTTCTGCGTGGCCCTCGACGGTGCGCCGACCTTCGACGGCCGACCCGCGGGCTGGGTCGTGATGCCGAAGGACTCGACCCACGTCCCGACCGTCGCCGGGGGCACGATGCTGATCGCGTACCTCCTGCCGCAGGGCGCGATCGAGTTCCTCGAGAAGCCCTCGTGAACGCGGCGCCGAGCCCGAGCGAGGCCTCCCCGAGCTCGACTCCCCCGGCCCGCGCGTGGCTGCCCTACCTGCTCGCCGTCCTGCCGTTCGCGTGGCTCGCGTGGCGCTTCGACTGGCTCTGCGACGACGCCTTCATCTCGTTCCGCTACGCGCGCCACCTGGCGGAGGGCGCGGGGCTGCGATTCAACCCGGGCGAGCAGCCGCCCGTCGAGGGCTACAGCAACTTCCTCTGGGTGCTGCTGCTGGGCCTCGGCGAGACGCTCGGCGTCCACTCCGGAATCACGGCCCGCGTGCTGTCCGCCGGCTGCGGGCTCGCGCTCGTGCTGCTGGTCGTGCGCCACTGCCAGCGCCGACTGGGCAGCGGCTGGCCGACCCTGGTCGCCGCGCTGACGTTCGGGCTGCTCCCGCCCGTCGGCGTCTGGGCGACCAGCGGTCTGGCGACCATGCCCTTCGCGCTGGCGCTGTTCGCGGCCTTCGACCGCCTCTTCGGCGACGCCGAGCGACCCCGCGGAGCCGCCGCGGGCCTCGCGCTCGCGCTCGCGTGCCTGCTGCGCGCCGACGGCTTCGGGTTCACGGGGCTGCTCGTCGGCGGCGCGTTCGCGGCGGCCGCGCTGCGCAAGGACCCGCGCCTCGCGCGCGCGGCGCTCCTGGCCGCGGGCCTCGCCGCGGCCGCCGTCCTCGCGCACCTCGCGTGGCGCTGGAGCTACTACGAGGCGCTGGCGCCGAACACGGCCAAGGCCAAGGTCTCGCTCTCCGAGATGGCCGCCGACGCGGAGGTCCGCGACGCGGTGCTCGCGCGCGGCCGGAACTACCTGGTGAGCTTCGCGCTGCTGTTCCCGGTCGTCCCCCTGGCGCTGCTGTTCGGCCTGGTCGCCGTCGCGCGCGAGCGCCGCGCCGCCCTTGCCGCGTTCGCCGTCGTCCTCGGGACGCTGGGCTATTGCTGGATCGTCGGCGGCGACTTCATGGCCTTCGGACGCTTCCTCGTCCCGCTGCTCGCCTTCGCGAACGTCGCGCTGGCGCTGGCGCTCGGCAGCCTGCGCCCGGCGGCCGCGCGCGGGGCGGGCGCGCTCGTCCTGCTCGCGAGCGCCGCCTCGCTCCTGCCCGCCTTCGACCGCGCCGCCGCACCGCGCGCGCTGACGCAGCGCTTCCACTTCCGCTGGAACGAGAGCCGACGCCCGCCCGAGGAGTGGAAGAGCGAATACGCGATGTGGGCCTTCATGCGCGAGAACGCCGTGAAGTGGAGCTACCTGGGCCGCGCCCTCCGGCTGCACACGCAGCCCGGCGAGTCGATGACCCTCGGCCCGGTCGGCGCGGTCGGCTACTACACGGAGCTCTTTCTCTACGACTCCTACGGCCTCACGAGCCGCGAGGTCGCCGAGTCCGCGAAGTTCCGCGCGGGCATGTCGGCCGGCCACGACCGGTACGTGCCCGAGGACTTCTTCGAGCGCTACGAGCCGACGTACTACTCGGCCACGATCGTCGCGACCGACGCGCCCTTCGCCTCGCTGCCGCGCGACTGGCAGGAGGCTCCCGAACACCTCGAGCGCTTCGAGCTCCTGTTCGACGAGCTGCTGCCCGCGCAGGGCTTCCCGCCGAACGCCACGCTGCTGCGCATCCGCCACCGCCGCTAGCGGCGACACGCCGTCAGATGTGGATCAGCTTCTCCGACTTCATGAGGCTGATGCGTCGGATCTGCGACAGCGGAATGTACTGACGCACGGGCTCCTTCTCCTCGGACTTGCCCCGATGCTGCATCGTGGTCGAGACGATCAGGTAGTCGCGCCCGAGTCCGATGGGCTTCGCGCGATAGAACCCGGCGCGGATCTGGTGGCCGACCGGCGCGTCCTCGTACGACTCGGGGTTCACGATCGTGACGATCTGACCGATCAGCGACTTGATCAGGTCGTGGAAGTCCCGGTCCTCTTCGATCGGCGCGGCCTGCGGCTTGACGGTTCCCTTCGGCGTCGTTTCGGTCATGGAGTCGATCCTCCTGCTGGGGGTCATCGGTTGAACGCCCACCAGCGTAGCGTGAGCTCCGCCCCGCGGGCTCGAACCCGCGTCTGGATTTGGTTAGAAGGGCACCCGCGCGGAGCGCCCCCTTGGTCGAAATCCGAAAAGGTCCCTACCCCGAGCTGACCTGGCCCGCGATCGTCGTCGGCTGGTTCCTCGGCGCGATCATCGCCACGTCGATCGGCTACGCCGCGCTGATCCTGGGCTTCTCGATCGAGGGCTCCGAGCTCGCCGCCATCCTCGGCTGGGGCATCCTGCGCGGGCTCATGCGCCGCACGAGCATCGTCGAGAACAACATCAACCAGAGCATCGCGTCGGCCGTGAACGCGGCCTCGTCGGGGATGATGTTCTCGGTTCCCGCGCTCTTCATCCTCTCCGGGGAATACGAGGGCCTGACCGACTTCAACCGCGTGTTGATGATCGTCGGCTGCTTCGTGGGCGCCGTGATCGGGCTCTCGTTCGTCATCCCGCTGCGCAAGCAGATGATCGACTTCAACCGCCTGGCCTATCCGGGCGGCATCGCCACCGCGGCGATCCTGAAGTCGCCGGGCGCGGGGATGAAGAAGGCGATGTACATGCTCGGCGCCGCGGGCTTCTCGGGCGCGGTGTACTTCTGGGTGCTGAAGTTCTCGGAGAGCGCGTCGCAGCACATCTCCGGCGAGGAGCTGCACCTCGGCGACATGCTCGGCCTGCCGCCGTACCTGAACGTCGCGTTCTATCTCTCGGTCATGACCATCGGCGTGGGCTTCCTCTCCGGGAAGAACGGCCTCTGGTTCGGCGCCGGCGGCTTCCTCTGCTACTGGTTCCTGGCCCCGCTGCTCGCGCAGTTCGGCAGCGCCGAGGTGCTGGAGGTCGTCGAGGACGGACCCGGCCCGCTGCGCGGCATCCTGTTCCGTCCGGCCGGCATCGGGATGCTGATCGGCGCGGCCGTGGGCTCGATCGTCTTCGCGGCGCCGATGATCAGGAGCGCCATCCAGTCGATGCAGAAGGCGGCCAAGGACTCCTCGGGCGCGGGCAGCGACGAGATGCCGATCCGCCAGCTCTACCTCGGCGTCGGGATCGGATCGCTGCTCCTGATCGTCGTGGGCTTCTTCACGGTTCCCGACATGACCCTCGGGACCGCCGTGCTCATGGCGCTCGTCGGCGTGCTGTGGATCTGGGTGGCGGGCGTCATCGTGGCCGAGTGCATCGGCCGCACGAACTGGTCCCCGCTCTCGGGCATGACGCTGATCGCCGTGACGATCCTGACGTTCCTCGCGAGCGGCCTGACCGACTCGCAGACGATCGTCGCGTCGGTGATCATGGGCGCGGCCATCTGCGTCGCGATCTCGCAGGCGAGCGACATGATGCTCGACCTGAAGGCCGGGTACCTCGTCGGCGCCAAGCCGAAGATGCAGGCCTACGGCCAGTTCCTGGGCACCTGGCTGGGTCCGATCGTCGTCATGGGCCTGATCCTCGTGCTGCACGAGGCCTACGGCCTGGGCTCCGAGAAGCTGCCGGCTCCCCAGGGCCAGGCGCTCGCGTCCATGATCCAGGGCATCGTCGGCGGTGACGTACCGACCTACCGCTACGGGGCCGGCGCCGGGCTCGGACTGCTGTTCGCGCTCTCCGGCTTCGGCGGCATCGGCGTCCTGGTCGGCCTGGGCTTCTACATGCCGTTCGCGATCGTCCTGACGTACACGATCGGCAACTTCCTGCGGATCGGCGCGGACCGGCTCAAGGGCAGCAAGTGGGTCGAGGACGTCGGCATTCCGGTCGCCGCGGGTCTGATCGTCGGGGAGGCCCTCGTCGGCGTCGGCAACGCGATGGTGATCGTCGTCCGGAACCTGCTGGAGGGCGCGGCGTGAAGCTCGCGGGCTCGATCCTCCTCACGCTCGGCTTCCTCGCCGGCGCGTACGTCGCCGTGGCGCAGGTCGCCGCCGTGAACTGGCTGCACTACGGCCTGTGCGCGGCCGTGATGCTCGCCGGCATGGTGCTGCTGCGCTGGGCGCGCTCGGTGGAGCTCGCGCAGTCCGGCGACAAGCACGCCGCGGACATGGCCGTGCTCCAGACCAGCCTGCAGTCGCTGATCGCCAAGGTACGCGCGATCCAGGTCGCCGACAGCGACGAGGAGCAGCTCGCCGTCCACGGCCGCATCGACGCCGAGCTGATGGAGGACATCAACACGTTCGTCGACGCGCGCGAGAGCATGATCCCGAGGCTCGGGATGCAGCGCTACGCCGACGTCATGTCGCCCTTCGCGAACGGCGAACGGCTGCTGAACCGCGCCTGGTCGGCCTCGGCGGACGGGTACGTCGACGAGGTGCGCCTCTGCGTCGCCAGCGCGATCCGCGAGCTGGAGCAGGCCTCCGAGGTCCTGGCGGACGCCTGACGCGGGCCCGCCCCGCGCGCCTAGTCTTTCTCGGTGGGTCGCGACCGCGGCCCGGGGCGGGGATCGTCGCGCGGATCCGGCCGGCGCAACCGGGCCGGCGGGAGCCACGCGCCCTGCGAGTTCGGACGGTCCGCGAAGCGCGCGCGCACGAGGCCGTGGCGCGCGGCCAGGACCTCGGCCGGGAGCCAGCGTCCGCCGCGGCGCGCGAGCACCGGCTCGC